>JAOZLK010000183.1 GCA_029934875.1 Bacteroidales bacterium
AAATGAAATCCACCTGCCAAATGGATCAAGCTATGAGAAAACTTAGTATTGGAGGGATCACCAGTCTGTTTATCCTGGTGGTTTTTACAGCCTGCACTTCCAGGGCCGAGCGTACCCTATCGGCCATGGAATCACTCCTTGATTCTCTGGAAGCACAGTTTGCTCCCGATGGTAGGGTCGAACTCTGGTCTTTGTCCACCATCACTGAGGACAGGATGCTGATCCTGGAAGGGGAAATGGCCAGCAAAGCCGCCTATGATGCAGTCACCTTAGCTGTAAATGAAAACTTTCCGGAAGTGTCAGTGCGTGTGAGACTGCTGCCCGAACATGATCAGGACAGGCTGGTAAACGCGCTTGTAAATAATTCGGTGGCCCACCTGCGAAGAAATCCCAGCAGCAAATCGGAGCTTGTGAGCCAGGCCCTTCTGGGTACGCCTGTAAGAATTCTCAAGGAGGAGGAAGGTATGTTTTTTATCCAGGTGCCGGATGGATACCTGGGCTGGGTGAACATGAACGAGGTCCATTTTATGGAAGCTGATGAATTGTCGGCTTACAGGGATATGGAAAAACTGGTCTATGCTTCCCAATATGGTTCTGCCTATTCTGAGCCTGATGAAAATTCACTGCCGGTTGCTGACATGGTGCTTGCCTGCACCCTGCCTGTACTCGCTCAGGAGGGAGCCTTTTACCAGGTGCTCTATCCTGATGGTCGCCTGGCCTGGGTGAAAGAGAAGGAAGTGCTTCCTGCAGTTGATGTTTTCAACAAGGTAGCTTCCAGGGAGGACGTGATACTTGAAGCCATGGCCTTCCATGGAATTCCCTACCTGTGGGGAGGGGCTTCGGCCAAGAATCTGGATTGCAGCGGTTTGGTCTCCAATGTTTTCTTTATGAATGGCATTCAAATGCCCCGGGATGCCGATCAGCAATCGCATTGTGGGAGGGTGATCACCACCCGCTACGATACTTTGGAACTTGAGAGGGGTGACCTGCTCTTCTTTGGAAGAAAAGCCAGCCCTGAGGTGGCAGAAAGGGTCAGCCACGTTGCCATCTATAAAGGGGCGGGTGAGTTTATTCATGCCGCCGGTTTTCGCGACCGCGTGAGTATTAATAGCATGGATAGCACACAGGCTCATTTCATAGATACCTATCCTGAGATTTTTGTCAGGGCAACACGGATCATTGGAGAAGAGCCAAAAGGCTTCCTCCCGATAGTAGGGAACAATTATTATAAGGAGATTATAAAGTAAAATATAGTTAAAGGGATGAAATCGGGAAGAAGGAACTTTTTGAAAAGTGCAGGAGCGCTTTCGCTTGCAACAACACTGCCATTGTCAGGCTGCAGCTCCTCGGAAAAGCAGGCTCCGGCACTTATCGGAAACGGGCGAATGAAATTAAGTTTTCGTCCTTATGAACTTCAGTTGAATCACACCTTTACAGTAGCCGGTAATTCAAGGAATACCACTCCTGTGGTACTCACCGAGATTGAATATGAAGGAGTGTGCGCTTACGGTGAAGCCTCAATGCCTCCCTACCTGGGAGAATCGCAGGAGAGTGTAATCAAATTCCTGAATAAGGTGGACCTGGAGCAATTCAGGGATCCCTTCATGCTGGATGATATCCTGGCCTATGTAGATGGACTGGATGAGGGGAACCGCGCAGCCAAGGCATGCCTGGATATCGCTCTTCATGACCTGATCGGAAAGCTGGTGGATCAGCCCCTTTACCGGCTCTGGGGTATCAATCCTGACAATACCCCAATGACTTCATTTACCATAGGCATGGATACGGCCGATGTGGTAAGGGAGAAAACCATTGAGGCAGAAAGGTTTAAAGTTCTCAAAGTAAAGCTTGGAGGAGGAAATGACCGGGAGATGATCAACACGGTACGGTCCGTAACAGATGTTCCTATCTATGTGGATGTGAACCAGGGCTGGAAAGATAAGCATGAAGCACTGGATATGGTCCACTGGCTGAATGAACAGGGTGTAGAGTTCGTGGAGCAGCCCCTTCCTAAGACAGCCATTGATGATATGGCATGGCTTACCGAGCACAGTCCCCTGCCTATCATTGCCGATGAGGCCTTCCAGCGACTCGCCGACATTTCGGCTTTCAAAGGTGTGTATTCAGGGATCAATATCAAGCTTATGAAGAGCACGGGTTTACGCGAAGCCCACAAAATGATCACCGTGGCCAGGGCCCTGGATATGAAAGTGATGATGGGCTGTATGACCGAGACATCCTGTGCCGTTTCAGCAGCCTCTCAACTTTCTCCGCTGGTGGACTGGGCCGACCTGGATGGCAACCTCTTAATTGGCAACGATCTGTATGAGGGAATGCTGGTGGTTGATGGTAAGGTTACATTGAATAAGCTGCCAGGAATCGGAATCAGGAAAATACAATCTTAAATATATGCACATGGCAGACAGGAGATCCTTTATTAAAAAGTCAGCTGCCCTGACCGCCCTGGCAATGGCATCGGGCCCCGGTATGAAGGCGGGGGAATATTCCATCGCACCTGCTCCATCACGAATAATTCCCAAACGCCTGAAAGAGGGTGACCTGATTGGCCTGGTGACCCCCGGTAGTTCGGTGACCGCAGAGCAATTGGCCGCCTGCATTTCCAAGCTGGAGGATCTGGGATTCAGGACAGCATATAATGAAACAGTACTTTCTGAATACGGCTACTTTGCCGGACAAGACCAGGAGCGGGCGGATGAGTTAATGGATATGTTTACCCGGGAGGATGTGGACGGCATCATGTGCGTGCGTGGGGGCTATGGCTCAATCCGAATCCTCGATCTGCTTGATTACGATCAAATTCAAAAGAATCCCAAGGCCTTTATTGGCTACAGCGATATTACGGCCCTTATCACTGCCATTTACCAGGAAACCGGCCTCGTGACTTTTCACGGTTTAATGGGGGTGTCAGACTTCAACAGGTTCAGTGTAAAATCCTTTAAAAATGTTCTTATGGAGCCCCGGGATTCCTATAAGTATCCTTATAAAAGGGAGAAGGAGACCCGCAATAATCCGGAATATGACCTTTATACGATCAGGGGAGGAAGGGCAGAAGGTAGCCTGATTGGAGGCAATATCAGCGTACTCGACTCCATCATCGGTACCCGCTTTGAACCCGACTTTGAAGATAAGGTAGTTTACCTGGAAGATGTGGAGGAGAAAACCTACCGAATGGATAAGATGCTTTATCACCTGCTTTCAGGAACAAATCTTAATAAGGCGGTCGGTATCATACTTGGATCCTGTGATCAATGCAACATGGGGGAGGAACCAACCCTCTCCCTGAAGGTGGCACTTGATGACCTGCTCCGGCCACTGGGAATTCCGGTGTCTTACGGACTATCCTTTGGCCATATTAAGCGGATGCTCACCATGCCCAGTGGCATCAGGGCAGCCTTTGATGCCGACAAGAATAGTTTTGAATTGCTGGAAGCAGCGGTTATTTAAAGGCTTTCGCTAAATTAGGACAATGGAAGAAATAGGACTCCTATCTGTTTTACCTCCCCTTATTGCCATCGTTCTGGCATTGTTGACCAGGCAGGTTTATATTTCGCTTGTGGTTGGAATCTGGTTGGCCTGGATGATATTAAGTGACTGGAATATCCTGCAGGGCAGCATTGCCACCCTGGAAGGATTTGTGAATGTATTCAGAGACGCTGGTAACACCCGGACCATCATGTTCAGCGCCCTTGTGGGAGCACTGTTGATTTTCATTCAATATTCGGGGGGAGTGCAGGGATTCATCCTCAGAATCGACCGCTTGCTGCAATCGCTTGAGAATAAGCGGATGGGAAAAAGCAGGGTAGTGGTGGAGCTCCTGGCACTGGCAACCGGGGTCCTTCTGTTCATCGAAACTTCCATCAGTTCCCTGACCGTTGGCACCCTTTATCGCCCTATATTTGACCGTCTGAATATCCCAAGGGAGAAGCTGGCTTACATTGCCGATTCAAGCTCGGCACCCAGCTCCATCCTCATCCCTTTCAATGCCTGGGGGGCCTTCATTATGGGCCTCTTACTTACACAGGGTATCGAGGCTCCTTTTTCAACCATGCTGTCGGCCATGGTCTACAATTTTTATCCCATGCTTGCCCTTCTTATGGTTTTCGTGGTCATTATTTCACGCAAGGACTTTGGTCCAATGGCCAGGGCTGAGAAAAGGACCAGGGAGACTGGTAAACTATTGAATGAGGGTGCCAGGCCCATGGTTTCGGATGAAATTACATCCTGCGAAATGAAAGAAGGGGTGAGGCCCAGGGCAATGAATATGATTATACCCCTTCTGACGATGATATTTATGATGATCATTAGCCTTGCCTACACCGGATGGGGAAAAGTGGAAGCAGCCGAGTCCTTCATGGATCATTTTTCAAAGGCCATGGGTCGCGGATCGGGTTCTTCGGCTGTTCTTTATGCGGTGACTTCTTCCATCCTTGTGGCCATGGTTTTATACCGGGTCCAGGGGATCATGAAGATCCGGAAAATGATTGAGCTCATCCTGAAGGGGATTAGTGAACTGATGCCCCTGGCACTATTGATGATGCTGGCTTTTGCCATCTCTCATGTGTGCAATGAGTTGGGTACAGGCGCCTACGTGGCTGGCATTACCGAAGGCTGGCTTTCGCCCCAACTGCTTCCTGTCATTGTTTTCGTGCTTTCCTCCTTTATTGCATTTTCCACCGGCACTTCCTGGGGAACCTTTGCAATCATGATTTCCATAGCACTTCCAATGGCGCAAATACATGATGCCAATTTGTACCTGGTTATTGCTGCTACCATGGGTGGGGGCGTCTTCGGAGACCATTGCTCCCCAATCTCGGATACCAGCATTATCTCTTCCATGGCTTCGGCCTCGGACCACATTGACCATGTGCGAACCCAATTGCCCTATGCCCTGGTCACAGGGCTTGCAACTGCTTTAATTTACCTGATCCTGGGTTTTGCAATTGGCTAAAGTGGCCGGGCAACCATGATCCCGGTGGCTGATTTGCTGTTTTCCACGTATTCCTCAAGGGTTTCTTCCGAGAATACTACTTTTCTATGCCTCGAGGAAGCATGCAAAAGGTGGATGCGATCTGACTTCCTCACCAGGATTCCCACATGAAAAATATCCAATCCTTTTACACTGGTAGTAATCCCCACTATATCACCTTCCCTTAAGCTGGATTCAAGTTCGGGTAAGCGATTTTTGGCCAGGTAGTACATCTGTCTGGAAGAGATTTCCAGCTCCTGTCGGGCTATGATATCAACAAATGAGCTGTCAGAGCTAAGCTGCCGGTAACTTGCCGGGTGGGTACTCATGAAATTTATCTCTTTGTTTAAGGCTGAACCCCCGATTTCCCTGGAAACATCCCTGATAATTTGTTTCTGATTGTTGAGGTGGATCCAGTCGCTAAAATAATGGATGCGGGAGGGATAGCCATCGATAATCCCTTCGTGGTAACGGATATTCTTCAATTCTGAAGTGAACTGTTGGAAGTTGTGCTCTCCGGATCGGATGGTCCGGGCAATGGCCAGGCAGCTTTCAACAAAAGTAGTGCAGTCAAACTCCCTCAGGTTTACTACCAGGGCTTCGGGCTCATGCTCCAGGCTTTGTTCCACATACGGGCTTTTTGCAAAGTAGCCACCAAGCATAAGCATTAAATCAGAAGTGGGGCCCAGGTATTCACCAAATTCGTTAAAAATTTCTTCAAGGATTTCAAGGTCCTCCTCCAGGTAGATTATTGTCGAATCTGCCCCTGCATTATCCTGGCAATGGCTTGTGGTGAAACTGCCTGAGAGCAAAATAATGGTGATAAGAAGTAAGGGGAGGATCCTCATATGTTCTGTCTTATTCAAAATGAACAGATTTCTCTCCGGCCTCGATGGCCACAGGCAGGAAGTTCTCCCTTGGGGGCATGGGACAGGTGGCATAGGGACTGAAGGCACAGGGTGGATTATAGGCTTTATTAAAGTCCAGGATGATCCGGCCTGTGGAATCAGGCTCACTATACATGAAGCGTCCTGCACCGTAGGTTTCCAGTCCTGTACTCTCATCGGCAATGATTAAAAAGTATCCTTTCCCGGTTGTGAAAGGATAAAGAACCAGGTCTTCATTGTTGATCTGGAAATGAAGCTCTCCGGGGCACTGGTAGGTCTCGGTAAAACCCTCCACCGGAGTGGCTACAGTGAATTCCCTTGGTTCATCAAAAGAATGCAGTTGGGCTTCCACGACGTAATCCGTGTTAATGGGATAGGCAGGCATGTGATCCAGCTCATCGATTCTCGGATGTTTGTGGTCGCGAAGCCGGATTCCATATTTATCTGCTCTCTTAATGATATACCAGGCCAGGTCTCCCTGCTGCAGATGAGTTGTTGGCTTCGATTGGTCATCATTCAGTTCCAGTGTTGTCACCCTGCTGTCTCCGGATGTAATTATCACGTCCTCCTGTACATGGAGGGATACTTTCCCTCCCTCAAGGCTAAGTGAACCACAAAAAGTATCGGCCTTTTCCGGAAAAATTATATCGTTGCCCGGATCGGAGCCAAAACTGTTCTCTCCTTCCTCAATCCACAGCAGTCCGGCCAGATTAAGCCAGCCGTTCTTCCCTTTAAGTCTTTCCAGTCTTGAGCGCTGCCACTCTTCAATCTCCAGTATATAGGCCCCTTCATCTTCAATGACAGCCTGGGGATTATTACATCCGCTCAAGAGCGATATCATAGTGGCAAGTAAAAGAGTTGCAAAAGGTGAGCGCATTTTATTCGATTTAATGAAGTGCCAAATATCGCTAAAATATTATACTTTTGCACCAGAACGGAGAGATGCCGGAGTGGTCGAACGGGGCGGTCTCGAAAACCGTTGTGCCCGCAAGGGCACCGGGGGTTCGAATCCCTTTCTCTCCGCAAAACAGCAAAAATCCTCACGCAAAAGCGTGGGGATTTTTTATGTGCGTCCGGCATGGGCGATAACTATAGGGTGAAAGTCCCGAACGCGCCCTGACAGTGGGAAGCGTTAGCTAAAGGGTGACAAGGGAAGTGGAGGAATAGATAAGATGGAAGTCGAATCCTTGAAGGATTATCTTGTCAACAACAAGGAGAAGCTCATACAATCGATATTGGATGGTAGTTACCGTCCTAATTGTATCACAGGTACCCCTGGGGAGGCATGATCTCACTATTATGAATATTCTGAGCAGTGATGGACATCAGGTCGAAACCGGTGAGAAAAAAGAGTTTGATTATTATGGTTTAATTTCAGTAAGAGCCAGTAGCTACCAGGCAGATTCTGACAACCTGCCTCAAAGGACCCTTGATGGCGAAACATTCACTGAAGTTTTCAACGGCCAATCAAGTGGCGCAAGCCTTGAGTTGGAAAATTATGATTTTGAGGATCAAAAAGCCAGATATGTTAAAATCATTGGTCCCGGTAATACAGACAACCTGTGGAACAGCATCACTGAGGTAAGGATAAACGAATTTATTACCTCTGTAAAGTATGTAATGTTGAGTGAAACTCTTCTGAAAGTTTATCCCAATCCATTTTCTGGCGGAGTATTAACTGTTCTGGGTAAATTCAAAACAGATGTAAGATACCAGGTATCAATTTCCGACCTCACAGGAAGAAAAGTTTACGATAAATGCTTGCTTGCCTCCGATATTGAAATGTTGAAAATTCAACCATTGATCCTGCCCAAAGGTGTTTATACCCTGTTGATTCTGGGTGAAGAAGTAAAAACCACACTTTAATTCAATGAAAAGAGTGTCCTTTTCAAGTGTCTTTTTGCACCATTTTGCTATGTTTTGCGATTTTGGGTATTTGTTATATACCTGATTCTCAACGGGTATGTGACACAGGGTACATCCCTGGCAGTCAAGAGGTCATCGGTTCGATTCCGATATGCTCAATATCATCATTGG
>JAOZLK010000184.1 GCA_029934875.1 Bacteroidales bacterium
TCTGGTATGGCCTTTTCAGGTATTTGAATGCATCACCCCGGATAACATTTACCTGGTCCATTTCGAGTTCCCGACAGGTATTCCGTATAAAATTATAATGTAAAGCTTCCCTTTCGACAGCGACAAGCGTACGTGCACCACGTGAGGCGAACTCATAGCTAATACTACCTGTACCTGAAAAAAGATCCAGGACATCCAGCTCTTCCATATCGTAGCTGTTCATCATGATATTGAAGAGACTCTCTTTTGAAAAATCGGTGGTTGGCCTTGCTTTGAAGTTCTTTGGCGGGTGAATCCGTTTACCCCGGTATGATCCGCTGATTATGCGCACTTACTTCCCTCCGAAAGAATCATAAAACGGATCATCTCTGTTCTGGAGAGTTCTTCCAGGTAGTAGGGGGTGGTTTTTACCTGCCGGATGTACTTTCCCATGAGCCCGAAGAGCTCATGTTCGGAGTGCACGATTCCCGAAAGGTAAATGGGAATGTTTTCGCGGTCGAGCTCAAGCTGTTTCACTGTATTCAGCGTATGATAGATGAAATCGGAAGTATCCTTGAGGGTATAGCGATTCATTAAGCTCACCCGGTCTTTCTGGATGACCAGTATTTCAAGTGTATGTTTCTGAACCTCCGCAAGTATAAATCCCCGCTGGTGATCGCTTGCCTTTACCTGGTCGGAGAGTGATAAGAGGCATTCTGAAATGTGGAGTATCTGCACCCGGCCAGTTATCTTCTCTTTAAGGGACTCCAACTCAGGGCTGATTGCGTAAAGTATGTTTAAATCACGATCCCTGATGGAACGGTATGATACGAGGTCATTTTCATGCAGCTCGGCTGCATTTTCAAGCAAAATCCGGGAATCGGATTCATTGAATAGCTGCCGGGGTACAATAGTTGCTGTTTGGGAGTCCAGGATAAAGACAGTCTCTCCCTGGAATTCAAGTAATTGCATTTCACTTAGAATGCGACCGCATTCTGCCGGAAATATTGATGCAGGGACCGATGCATCATAAAAATATTGTTTCAGAAAAACCGGTGTATAGCTGGCATCAGAAATAAGAATAGAAAAGCCATCCGCTGAAAAACGGATGGCCTGGTGACCTTTTAGTCTGATATCTTTTGTGATGGAATTCGATATAATACCCTCTACTTGCATGGGTATATCTCGCCTTATTCCCAGTTTCCTGTGAGTGTGCCCTCTTCCATTGATCCGAATTTAACTCCTTCGAAACCAACGATTTTCATTCTCTCGTCTTTGTAATTAGCGATCAATTGCCGATCCAATCCATTTAGCAGATCATCATACATAACAGACGCTTCAACAACCTGTACAGTCAGATTGGACGAGGTCAGAATTTCGCCCGATTCCATATTGAATGTTACCCCTTCTGTGAATGGGACATAGCGCAGTGAATCAGAATTAAATCCTTTTCCAAAAAGGGAGTCAAGAACCGGAACCTGGGTAATGTCACGGCTGATTAAACCGTCAGCAAGTGCCTTGAGACGGGCCTTTTCAAAACCCATCGACTCCAACCATTCCTCCGGGATGTCACCGATGGCTTTTACCACCTGGAATGAAGAAGTATCAAGGAAAGAGATGAGGGTATCAAGATCTCCTGTATATTGCTTGTAGATATCTTTATATGCTTTTTGAGCTTTCCTGATATTAACCAGTCGTTCAATTGTGGCAGATTCCCTGATTTCAACATCCTGGTTAAATCGTATTGGTTCCATAATACTTTCAACAATCAGATAACCTAAGACAATGATTATTAAAACAAACAGAATCGAGATTATTCTTCTCATGGGGTATGCTATATTAGTTTGCGCACAAATTTAATAAAAAAAAGTATATTATAGATTTTTATACGCGCATTAATCAAGAGCCATGCTAAGAAAATTTGTTGCTGCTAAAATACTTGAGAACCTTGCTTTTCAGCCCACTGAGGGACAAAGAGCAATGATTGAGGAGCTGGGAGCATTTGTAGGATCTGATGATCCCGGAGAGCTTATGCTGGTAAGAGGCTTTGCCGGAACCGGGAAGACTACCCTGGTAAACAGCCTGGTTAAAACACTGGCATCCATGAAACAGAAATGTGTGTTACTGGCCCCAACCGGACGTGCTGCCAAGGTGCTCACGGCCTATACCGGTATATCGGCATGGACCATTCATAAAAAAATTTACAGGCAGAAATCAGGCAAGGACGGCCTGGGGGAATTCACACTGGATAAAAATCTGCACAAGAATACCTATTTCATTGTCGACGAAGCATCGATGATTGGTGACAGATCGCCGGATGCTTTTTTTGGATCGGGCGATTTGCTACGCGATTTGCTCGACTATGTGGAGATGGGGACATCCTGCAGCTTGGTGCTCGTGGGGGATACAGCCCAACTTCCTCCCGTGGGCCTTGATATCAGTCCTGCGCTGGATAGTGAAAGGCTGGAACAATTCGGATACCGTGCCCGCGAAATAGAGATGACCGATGTGATTCGTCAGGCCGAAGGATCGGGGATTCTTTATAATGCAACTTCCATCAGGGAGCTGATAGAAGCCCAGGTTCGGGCGTATCCCGATTTTAACTTTGATTCCTTTGAAGACATCAGTATGGTGAACGGAGCCGACCTGCTGGAGACCATAAGCGCCAGTTACGACCGCTATGGAGCCGGGGAAACCATCATTATTACACGGTCCAATAAACGGGCGAATCGCTTTAATTCTGCGATACGAAGTCAGATATTGTGGCGTGAGGAAAAGTTGTCTGCTGGCGACTTACTGATGGTGGTTAAAAACAATTACTTCTGGAAGGATGAAGAAAAGGAGATTGATTTTATAGCTAATGGTGACATTATTAAGGTGGAACGAATCCTGGGTACTGAGGAAGTACATGGACATAAGTTCGCAGATGTGGATGTCTCCCTCCCTGATTATGGGCACATCGAGCTGCAGGTAAAGCTCTTACTGGATGTGATCGACCTGGAGACCGCTTCTCTTGGCAGGGAGGAGCAAAGGGAGCTATATATGTCCGTTTCTGAAGATTACCCCGAGGCGACCAATCGCAGGCAGAAGGCAACGAAAGTTTCCACAGATCCTTATTTTAATGCGCTCCAGGTAAAGTTTTCCTATGCAGTTACCTGCCATAAGGCCCAGGGAGGCCAGTGGAAATCGGTTTTTCTCGACCAGGGATTTTTTACCGATGAAATGTTAAACCAGGACTACCTGAGGTGGTTATATACGGCTTTCACACGGGCATCTGAACGGCTCTACCTGGTAAACCTGGCCAAGGAGTTTGTTCCGTCTTAAAACTTTGGACTTTTTTTAATAGTTTTGAAAATTAAAGAAAACAATGATGAAAAAAGCAGCCCTAATTCTCATCAGCCTGATGCTTGTTGTCTCAGCCTGTAACACTAATAGCAAGAAACCCATGTCTGAAACCAAGGAGAGATTCGTAATCGAACGGGGATTAAATGTAAGTCACTGCTTATCCCAAACTACCATCCGCGGTGAGGAGCGAGCTCAATACATAGGAGCTGAAGATTTTAAAATTATTGCTGAAATGGGATTTGATCATGTCCGTATCCCCATTGACGAGGAGCATATGTGGGATGAAACCGGAAATAAAAACAAGGATGCCTTTCAGCTATTGCATAAGGCCATCAACTGGTCTTTTGACAATGACCTGAGGGTAATTGTTGACCTGCATGTTCTTCGTTCCCATCATTTCAACAGCGATGACATCAGGCTGTGGACCGATCCTCATGCCCAGGAGCAATTCTGGGGCTTCTGGAAGGAATTATCTGCTGAACTCATACAATACCCGCTTGACAAGCTTGCCTATGAACTGATGAATGAAGCAGTGGCGGATGATCCTGAGGATTGGAATAAGTTAATTGCCAGGGGGATTGAGACAGTCAGGGTCAATGAACCTGAGCGGGTTATTGTTGTGGGATCCAATAAGTGGCAACAGGTAGGGACCTTTAAGGATCTGAAAGTTCCTGAAGATGATCCGAACCTTATTCTCAGCTTTCACTTTTACAGCCCAATGGTTTTCACTCATTTCCTGGCACCCTGGACCGGTGCACTGAAGGATTATACTGGTGAGGTGAGCTATCCTGGCTATCCGGTTGATACAGCTCTGTTTGGTGAGTTGCCTCCGGAAGTAGTGCAAAAACTTTGGGAATCAAATGCCGATTGGGGCCCAGAGCTTATGGAGTCTGAATTTAGAAAAGCAAAAATAGTGGCAGATCGCTACGCTTTGCCTCTTTATTGTGGCGAATTTGGTTGTTTCCCCTCCACATCGCTTGAACTGAGACAAAAGTATTATGAAGATATAGTATCAGTTTTTGAAAAACTGGATATATCCTGGACCCACTGGAATTATAAGAATGATTTTCCCGTGGTTGATGAGAAGAGCCTGGAGCCAATTGAAATGATTGTTTCCGGACTGCTTGATTAGATTCGGTACACTTTGCGGAAGTGGTATCCGTAAATGCTGTAGGTTATTGCCAGGGGGAGCATTCTTGGCCTGGTGAAAAGGCTCCAGATTACCAAATTCCAGTAATGTCTTCTTCCTTTGTTCAGTATGCCGATATATAGCACTGAACGGAGTAAGGCAGCTATTTTTCCCCGGCTGATTTTCATTTTTGTTTGAACGGCAGGCTTGAACTTTCTCAAGAATCCTTTCAAGCGGCGATGATAGGGTTTGATAGAATAGATATTGGTAAGAATGCTTCTGTATCCCTCCAAAAGGATCTCCTTATTCATCTTCGGGATGAAATTCATTGAGTAGTCGGTGTTATCTCCGCTGCTATTATGAAGGATCCTGCCTTCATTGTTAAGCCTTTTATATAAGCGGGTGCGATTTGGAGCATTCAGCAGCCCCACCATTGCCGTAATAATCCCGCTTTGCTGGATAAAATCTATTTGACGTTGGAAAATACCGGCATTGTCGCTATCAAAGCCCACTATAAATCCGGCCGACACCTCAATGCCTGCTGACTGGATGTTATTGACGCTCTCTAAGAGGTCGTGTTTCAGATTCAAATGCTTATCGCATTCTTTCAGTGCAGTCTCATCCGGAGTTTCAATACCGATGAAAACCTTTTCAAATCCGGCTTCTGTCATGCCCTTCATAAGAACAGGGTCTTCTGAAAGATCAATGGAGGCTTCCGTGGTAAAGGTGAAGGGGTATCCCTTGCTTTTGTTCCAGTCTGCGATGGCCGGCAGTAGATCCTTTTTTAACTTGTGTCTGTTACCTATAAAATTGTCATCCACGAAGAAGAGATTGCCCCGAAAACCGGTAAGCATAATATTGTCAAGTTCGTTCAGAACCTGAAGAGTGGACTTTGTTCTGACCTTGCGTCCAAGCAGCGCAGTGATTTCGCAAAATTCACAGCGATGTGGGCATCCCCGGGAATACTGAATGCTTAACTGGGCATAATCGGAGGCCTTGATAAGAGAGTAGTCAGGGGCAGGGGTGGAGTGAAGGTCGGCAAAAGCAGTGCTTCGGTATATTTTGCGGGGATTACCTCTCCGGAGATCGGCCAGGAAAAGAGGAAGGGTGAGCTCCGCTTCGTTAAGAATCAAATGGTCGAGGTGCATGTATGATTCGGGATCACCAGTGAAAAGCGCACCACCTGCAACGATCTTTTTATTAAGATTCTTACATCTTTGAATCACATCGCTTACCGAATCACTCTGAATGGACATGGCACTGATAAACACGTAATCAGCCCACTTTATCAGGGATTCATCCAGTGGATGACAGTTCAGATCCGCCACTTTTTTACTCCAGTTCCGGGGAAGCATGGCTGCCACAGTAATCAGACCCAGGGGTGGATTGGAAGATTTTTTAGAAATAAACTTGATGGCATGTCTGAAGCTCCAGTAAGTATCCGGAATTCTGGGATTAACTAATAAAATGTTCATAATAAGTAGCTTAATGTTGGAGACTAATGTATAATGGAATTACCCCGGCTTCAAATTTATGGTTTCATTCTCCATGGAAAGGTATGAATCGCACTGGCATAGGGATGAAATTCTACCGGAAGGGATTTATGTTAAATATTGAACTATATTTGTACTTCATTAAAAAGAAGAGGATTATGAATATTTATGTTGGAAACCTTGACTATAAGGTAACTGAAGATGATCTTGAGAATTTATTTTCGAAATATGGTTCAGTAAGTTCGTCGAGTATTATTACTGACAAGTACAGTGGAAGAAGCAAAGGATTTGGATTTGTCACCATGGATAATGATGAGGAGGCAAAACAGGCAATTTCCGAATTGAATGAAACAAAGCTGGAAAGCAGGGACATTGTGGTCAATGAGGCCAAGCCAAGGAAAAGTAATTATTAGCTTATTCTACTGATGATAATTGGGGAATTCTATCCCCGATTATCTTCACCATTCCCCATCCGTTGCGATTCGGTGCGTGCTGCATCCTCCCAGGATTCAGGCGTGTATTTGTATTGCCTCTCCGAGTTTAAGAATTCCTATCTGTCCCTTGCCATTTCCTCCATGTAAATTGCTGTCTTTGCAAAACCTTTCTGCTGGAAATCCGTAAACTACTATCTCGCAGCTAGCGCTACTAAGAGATAGATGATATGATGCATACTGCTGATTATGATTTCCTACCCGATTGCCTTGAAATTTCCCAGAATAGCTTTTCGAAGCGGACATATATGTTATACGCTTAGGCAATATCGCCGACTTTAGATCGATACAAACAGGGAATTTGAGCAATATCTGGAACGCTTTAAGGGCAAAACAATTTCAACAATAAGAAGGAAAGTCAGAAAGGTTGAAGAATCGAATAAATCCGGATAGAGTGTCAGGGTATTCACCACTCCTGAGGAGATCGGAGAGTTCGTCGATATTGCTGAGAATATTTCCCGTAAAAATATCAATTCAGGCTATTGAATCAGGGATTTCAGGTTACCGAGGAATACAAAATGGATTATCTCCGGAAAGCCAGGGAGCAAAAGATAGTTGGTTTGATCCGGATTACAATAGATATTCCCCCGGAACTGTCCTCCAGTACCTGACCATCAAAACTGCCTGCCAACTGGACCAGGTGAAGAAATATGACTTCTGCACTGGAGAAGGGAAACATAAGGAACTGTTTACCGATGCGTATAAGAGCTGCGCCGATGTTTTTTATTTCCCTCTTACTCCCAGGTACATCTTCATCGTTGCCTCCAAGTTGATATACGACTCAGCGATGGATGTTCTGAAATTTCTGGTGAAGCGTCTGGGTAAAACAGAAAGAATTAAGAAGGTGATACGATCAAATGCTGGTTAATATCTTTCTCAGGGACAAACTTTTCCTGTCAACACCTCAAAATCATGGCGCAGGCCGGTTTCATTAAAGAAATTTAGTTTTATTCTGAAAGGAAATGACACTAAGATAATTATACGAAATTAGTGTTAAAATTTTGTTAAATATCTAGTAAACAGCAAATTATGCTTGACTTGCGGTGATGCTTGTGGTACATTTAGTGCTCACTAAACATAAAACATTTATCATGAGCTACTTAAACAGAAGCATTATCAAAAGAATGGCATTTCTATTTTCAATGATGCTGATTGCATCTTCATTATCCGCACAGGATAACCAGGCTTACGAAAATGCTAAAAAGGAAATTACCCAAACCTTTGGAACTTTTCTTACCATGTTTGAAGTAATTCCCGAACATGCTCTTGCAGGGCAATGGGAGACTTATAAGCAAATGCAGAGCACCGATAATGTAATTCCACCAAAATATCGGGAGCTGATACAACTTTCTTTAGCTTCTCAAATACCCTGTGTTTACTGTGTCTATTTTCATACTGCAGCAGCAATGGCATACGGAGCAACTGAGGCGGAAATTGAGGAAGCTGTTGCTCATGGGGCGCAAACCAG
>JAOZLK010000185.1 GCA_029934875.1 Bacteroidales bacterium
CTGATTTCCTTTAGAAGTTTTTCAATATCCAGAAGAGCCTCGCAGGTAAAAAGGGCCGAAACAGTGACCCCCAGTGCCCCGTGCAATCCTACTCCCGAACTCTGACCTGTCAGGTAAAGGTTGTCGATCCGGGTCTTAGATGATATATAGGATTCCCGTGGGTTCCTGCAGTCCTTGATGATTCCGTACAGGCTGCCTTCAGGGTTAGCTGTATAATCCCGGAAGGTGAGTGGAGTAGCGCTATAATATTGTTCTATGGCGTCCTGCAAACCTTCCAGTCGAGATGCTGCAAGGGCAATCAGTAGTTCAGCCCTTTCCTGCTTAAATGCTCTATAATGATTCCCTCTTCTGCCTGCTTTCGTGTCCTCCCACTTTTGAAGCTCCTCGTATTTCATGAATGCCGAGATGGTCATGCTTTCCGCGAACTCCGGATTGGTTTTATCGGGTGTTGTATAGAGAATACATGCTGCCGGCCAAGTTTGTTCGTAATACTTTCCAGGATTCCAGGCATCTATTCCATTGGCAATATTCACATTTGAGTTGATGGTGCGGAAAGCTCCTTTCTTCAATATAATGTAGAGGGAAAAAGACCCGATGGTGTTTTCAAGTGACTGAATTCTGTTTACATATGCCTTTCTAAGCGTCCCGGGCTCCAATAGCTTCAGAGTCTGAGCCGGATGCAGCCCGGATATAAAGTGAGTCCCTTCGATTATAGATCCATCGCTCAACTCAACTGCAGTTGCATGCCTGTCTACTGTATGCAGCCTGATCACTTCACTCTTTTTTCTCACCTCCCCGCCATTTTCCGTGATCACCCGCATCAGTGCCTTAGCAAGCTGATCACTGCCTTTACTGAATTTCCATGCACCCTGAATATAGTGATAGCTGATAATCGCGTGGGTAAGCAAGGGTGTTTTTCCCGACTCCCCGGCATGGAGAGCACTGGTCATACCCCACAGGGCACGCAAGACCTGGTTGTCTGTTAAACTGTCGATGAATTCAAATGCATCCATCTGGTTGAACCTGGCATCAGCATCCAGATGGTTTCTGAAATCTTTCAGATTCAGCACTTTGGAACTGTTCCATATTTCCTCCAGCATGTCAAGGTAAGCATGAATGGCCTTTCCCTCTGATGGAAAATAGGAGAGGAGGCGTTCTCTGTGGGCCTTCATGCCACCAGCATAACTGAACTCTTTCTCACCCAGGAAAAGTTTTTCATAATGATCCCGATCGAGCCGTTCAAGTCCTGTATCGTCAAGTATGTCAAGGTATTTGAATACCTTGTGAAGGATTTGCCCCTTCTCCATTGCACCCACAAAGTGCATGGCTGAATTGAAGCGCACGCCCTTCCGTTTAAAGGTCTGCAGGTTGCCTCCGATCTGGCTATGCTTTTCAAGGACTACCGTTTTGTAGCCATTCAGAGACAGAAGTGCGCCGCACATCAAGCCCCCCAAACCACTTCCTGTGATCACTACCTCAAAGGTTTTTTTTTCTCTTCTCTGCTCCATCTAGCGGCTGATTATATAGGTGACGTTTGAAGTGAGCCTGGTCTGGTCAACCCGCTTCCACCTGAACCCCTTCCTCTCTGAAAGTTTCTCTATTGTACTTGCCGGGATAAAGGTAAGCGGATGGCTTGTCTTATTGAACCTGAATAAGCGGGTTGACTGGAATTCTGTGAACTTTGTGTATCGCGTACGCTTCTTCAAATCTGCGTCTGCATCCCGAAGGATCAACATTCCATTTTCTGGCAGAGCATCCATACAACGTCCAAGAAGATCAAGCTGTAGCTCCTCAGTAAGGTAGTGTAGCACATCATTGAGAATATATACATCGGCTCGGGGGAGCTGGCAGGTGGTAATATCATCGCTAATGAACCGGAGATGCTCCAAGCCATGGGCAGCTATTCGGGCAGTGTCGATTTTTCCCTCATCATAATCGATCCCGGTGATACTCCGCTCACCTGAGCATAATCCCAGCATGATGGTCAGATATCCAAAGCCACATCCCAGGTCAAGTACCTGAGCATTTCGCGGGATAATTTTATGGTAAAATGCATAGTTCTTCTCCATGTTCAGTTTTACCCGCGTGTACCATTCCAGCACTGGGCCCTTATAGATAAAACGCCCGATCAGCTTGGTCCTGTAGTAGCTGGTGTTACCAAGCTCCTGATGCAGACTCTTGTACTCCCTCCGGTAGAAAGCTCTTAGCTCTTTTGCCTGTATGCGGTATGTTCTTGTTCCATCATATTCCTTATATTCCGGCTTTATTTTAGGATAGAATTTCATGGTGAGGCTTCCACGCTTCAGGAAACGTTCAGTTTTAGGCAGTGCTTCATAGGCCCCATGGATGATCACGGGTTGTATTTCCAGCCCCAGCATATCGGCTATTCCGAAAGCTCCCTGGTGAAAGCGTTTTAAGCTTCCGTCGGGCGACCTGCTTGCTTCCGGAAAAGCCAGGATCGAATAGCCTTCAGCCACCTTCTGTTTAAGAGCTTCTAAATTGTAATCAAGGCCCTTATAAACTGGATAATAATCTGCAAAGCGAATAATAAAGCCGTAAAATAGATTGTTCCATACCCATTTATTCACCAACACAATCATTCTGGGATTGAGCTGGAGCAATAATACCAGGTCCAGCTGTGACTGGTGATTGGAGATGATTACCGAGGGAGTGGAAAAATCAAGCAGCTCCCGGTTTATATAATTTTTCCTGTTGGTGAAGCTGATGTTGATAGTGATTCGGTTGACCAGGAAAATCAGGTAACTCACCAATTTTTTCTTTCGACTTCTCCGTGCTGGCCACAAAATAATCAGGGGCAGGAGCAGGCTTGCCAGAAGCCCTGAGCCCAGGTAGAAAATGAAAAACACGAGGGAAGATACAGCACCTGTGAGTGTAAGGGGCTCAAGCCTGGGCATGCCCCTGCTTTTAATGAGAAAGTTAAAGAGCAGGGGTAAGAGGGTATAGGAAATTATAAGCACTGTGGATATGCCGAATATGGATACAAGAGCGATGGACCTGAGTGCAGGATGTTTGGCAAAAATAAGTACCCCAATTGCAGCAATGGTGGTTAAGGCCGACAGGAGGATCGATAATTTGTAGGGAGCCAGGCTATGCTTACCTTCCCGGTAATTCGTAAGAATACCGTTCATGATAAATATGGCATAGTCGATACCAAGCCCGAATATAAAGGTGGAAATAATGATATTGAAGATATTGATCTCCAGCTTAAATAAGCCCATCAGACCCAGGGTCCACATCCAGCTCACCATAATGGGAATAAAGGTGACGAGTGCAATTTCGATCCTGCCGAAAAAAATCAAGAGAATCAGGAAAACGACAATCATGGAAATGCTGACCAGTTTATTGAAATCCTCTTTCAGCACTTCGAAGAACTGGTTAATGAAGTATTGACTGTCGAATATGACAAAATCCTCCACCGCTTCAAGCCTTTCAAAAAGTTCAGGCTTATCCGCGGGATCAACCATCAGGATGGAAACCACTGACCAGCTTTCATCCTCAAGGGATATGAAGTTATGAAGAAAGAGGTCCGTCAATAAGCCATATTCTTCCATTTCAATGGGATGGAACTCTTTGTCCAGTAGATCATAAAATGGCTGGAAAGCGTTCTCCCTGAAGTGATTTTGCAGTCCGCTGTTAAGGATATTAGCCTTCGTGCTTTCTGTTCCGGCTGTTTCCCAGAATTGATTCCATCGATCTATTTTTCTGCTTTGTGCCTCGCGGGAGAGTATAAGATCCGATACCCAGGAAATTTCGCTGAACAATCCGTCCTTCCTGCACGACTCCAGAAGCTGCTTATTGGTCTCGATTTTTACAAGCGCATCTTCAAGTGAGTTCCCCTCTGTGACCAGGTAAACCGAAGAATTTGCAACCGAGCTGATGGATTTAAGTTTCGCCTCTGACCTGGCCAGCTTATCCGAGAGGTAATTCAGAGTGGAGATATCACCATTGAATCTTATTCTCTGGGAAGTAAAGGCAAAGAGGACACTTAAGAGCAGAACAACAAGAACGAGAATACGGTTCTTCTCAAAAGAGTATCCCACAAGCTTTTCAACCCGTTTTGAAAATACGGTCCTCCCGGCCCCCATGTCCGGCTTATCTCCCCTGATCACAAGGGGGCTGATCACAAGTACCGTCAATGCTGCAAAAACCACGGCGAAGGCCGCAAAAATACCTATCTGGTTCAGTGCCTCCGATTTAACAATGGAAAGACAGAGAAAGGCTGATGCAGTGGTGACAGCGCTCATCAGGATGGGCAGGGTAATGCGTGCGATGGAATCCCGGACCGTGGCGCCTGTCCTCATGTGGGTGAAAAAGTGCAGGGAATAGTCCACCGTAATCCCCATGAAAATTACACCCACACCCAGGCTAATGGCCGATACCTGCTCATAAATCAGCGAAAGGATGGCAATGGAGGCCAGCGAGCCGCTTAGCACCGGCAGAAACATCAGGCTGATCACCCAGATTTTTCTGAAGAACACAAGGAAGATCACCAGGAACAGGAGGAGGGCAATTGTAAGTGTCAGTTTGATGTCTTTCTTTACCCTCACCGAATTGGCTACAGCAATAGCAGAACCTCCATAATAATCGATAGTAAGGCCATTGACTGTGGAAATTTCGGCGATGCTCCTGTCTATGTGCTGTATGAGCTTCAGATTCTCCTTGGTATTGGAGCCCGGGTGTGCCGGGTCAAGGAAAATCATCAAGTACTTCAGGTCACCTGTAAAGATGGCCGAATTATAGACCGTAAACTCATCATCCAGCTGAAAAGAGCTCAGCTTTTTAAGAGCCAGAGGAGTCAGGTTAAGGGGGTCTTTAAGTATATATTTCCCGCTTACCATTCCAGTGGGGGAGATCAGTGTTCTGAAGCCCCTGGCAATAATTTTGTCAATTTCCTCCGGGATGAGCATTTTTCCAATCTCCTCATAATCTGCCTCATCAAGGAAGAGGGGGAGATTCCCATGGATGAAATCGTAGATTTCCATCATGGCATCACCGGCCACTTTAAAGCGTATGCTGCCCGGAGCTTCTTCCCCTTGCTCAAGCAGGGTGACAAGTTGTTCACCACCCTTAATAAGTTTCGCGGGATCTGCCTTTGTGCTGTCTTCCATGGAAAGCATGAAGATGATCTGGTCTGCCAGCTGAGATTTATCGAATACTTCACTGATGCGTGTTATACGCTGGTCCTCCGGGATGATTGCATTCAGATTCTCCTCAATCCTTAAACCCGAAGCCACATAAGCAAGGGCGGCCAGTAAGAGAGTGAAAAGGAAAAGATAAAAGCCCTTTCGCCTGGCAAGATAACGATTGAGGTATACAAAAAAGCTGTTCATCTACCTGGCTCTTTTATAAAGGATCAGAAAAATATAGGTGATGGACCCGGTCAGTATGCCGGCAATACTGGCAAATACAATGGCCCCGGTCAGGTATTGTTTCAGATTCTGTCCAATGGAGGCCAGGTTTAGTTCAATATCCACCATCCAGCTTCCACTGCCAAGCACATACGATCCGGTAACGTAACTGAGGTAGAGAATGAAGGGAATCATGGGTGGCAGACTTATATTGGCTGTAATGAAGAAAATTGCCTTGTTCAATTTTAAAAGATGTGCAAAAAAGAAGCCGAAGATTAACTGGTAGCCCCAGATCGGCAGGATTCCCATGAAAATTCCAAAAGCAACTGAAAATGCAATGATATGTTTGGGCGTATCGCTGCCGATAATATCTTCCCTGAAAATCTGCTTCAGGGTCTTACTCCGGTACTTGCGGTACATGTTTCTGGGCCTGTAGTAAACAAGGCCCAGGAATAAAAGCATGAAATTGAGCAAACTAATCCGTATAAAATCCTGGAATGGTCTGAAGTGAGAGATGCGTTCCCCTTGCGGTGGGTAATGTACCTGGATGGGAATCTCCATAATCGGAATCCTTTTCCATGCGGTTTTTACCAGGAGCTCAAGCTCGAATTCATATTTTCCTGAAACCAGGCGGGTTCCCTCCAGTTCCCTGATGGGGTAAAGCCTGAAACCCGACTGGGTGTCCCTGAGCCTGATGCCTGTCTCAACCCTGAACCAAAAACTTGAGAAGCGGTTGGCATAACGGTTTTTGAGCGGCACATTGTCCTTGTCAAGGACCCTGGATCCCATAATGAGCAGGGGCGATTCTTTTTCAAGGACTTCAAGAAAGGCAGGTATGTCTGCCGCGCGATGCTGACTGTCAGAATCAAGGGTGATGGCATGATCAAAGCCCATTTCAAGTGCTTGCTTGAATCCGGCCCTCAGGGCAGCTCCTTTGCCTGTGTTTTCAGGAAAGGTGATCACTGAAAGCGATGGATATGATGAGAGTATGCTTTCTGTCTCATCTGTAGATCCATCATTCACAACAATGACCCGTGCTCCCAGGCGAACTACTTCGTCAAACAATGCATTTAGAAAGCGGGCATTATTAAACGTCGGTATAATAACACAACATTTCAAACGCTCAAACAGCTCCGCGTAGGTCCTATCTCTGCCTTTTGAACTCACCCCTTAACTTTAAATATACTTTCTCATTGCTACTTAAGCGTGCATTCACTTCAAGTTGATCTCCGTTTTTGCTGAAAGAGATTGATGCACCAATCTCAGGCTCAGTTTCCGGTTCATGGACTGCGACAAATTTTACCTGCCTGGCAGAAGCGAGCATCAAAGGCATATCCAACTCCCCCTCCAGGATTTCCCTGATCATCAAGAGCTGACACACCCCCGGGGTTACTGCAAAGCCCGGGAAGTGTCCTTCGAAAAGGGGATGATGTGAATCGATCCGTAGAATGGCTTCGAGCCGGTTCTCCTCTCTGCTGCTTATCTGGTATGTGTATAAATTCTTAATGACCATTCCCTATAGCATCTTCAGTTCTGTTAACACAATTTTCAGCCTGATTCCCCGGTGATCAATGTTTATTTTCTTTGTCTCTCCCCCATCAATCTGAAACTCTACCTTGCCAAATAAACCTCTGCGCCTCGATATGTGTACGGGGCCAGTATTTTCCCTGTAGCTATATGTGTATCGCTGAGACTTGTGCCTGAATTTCAGGGTTTCAGTGACTCCGTCATCCTCTGATTTGACTTTAAACTTCTCAATCAGCGACAAATCTAGCAATAAGCATCGAAAATCTTTTTGGAGGGTCTTTAATATGGAAGAACGGTTTAGAAAATCCTGCACACTCTGCACCTCAAATTCATCCTTACGATAAGCCAGGTCCAGAAGGGTCAGTCCCAGCTCGTTAAGAAAAACCACGTGAATTGCACTGTCCTCTTTTACATCTTTGATCAACACCAGGCCCGAATAATAGTCTCCCAGGACATTAAGACCGGCCTTGTATAATAACGCGTCCTCCAGGGGAATCAGCGGCGCGAATTTTCCTGGTATGCTGTCCGCTTCCCGAATCTTACTGCTGTGGTGAGCAGCGGATATGCTGGCCCATGAAAACAGTAAGCTAATAATCAACAGAGAAAACCATGTCCTCGATTGGTTCATTTATTTGCTTATCAGTAAATGTAATAACAGTGTAATCCTTCTCGCTCTCTTTCATTACCACCTTGCTCACCGTCAGGCCTGACTTCGAAAAATAGATCTCCATGCTTGAAATCACCTCCCTCATGACGGCATCTCTGGGTAGCAGCTTCACAAGGTAGTACTGAAGGTTCTCAAAGGCAGCCATTTCGAACTTATCTTCTGTGATGTTTCCCCTTACCATATCCACAATCAGATTGTTAATCTCGGCAAAAGCAGGGTTTGAATCAATATCATATGCACTTACTTTTTCTCCATCCTTAATACTAAAGCTACCATCATTAATGACAATCACGTAATCAAAGGGCTCGTTGTAAGCCCACCGAAGTTT
>JAOZLK010000186.1 GCA_029934875.1 Bacteroidales bacterium
GAAAAAGGATTCTATGATGTCTATGTTTATATTCCCATGGGAGCCATGTATAAACGTCCTTCCCGCAACAATCAGGGTGGACAGGGACAAGGCGGGCAGAACCAGGGTCGAGGTGGAGGTTTCAGACCGGAATTTGCAGATAAGGGTAGCGATTACCACTACACCATTAGCTCAAGTGAAGGAAGTGAAACGCTGATTTTCGAATTGAACAATCCCGAAGATGGCTGGAACCGACTGGGATCCTTTCATTTTCCTGCTGATTCGGTAAGTATACAGCTTACAAATGAGACTGATGGCAGGCGGATTATTGCAGACGCCGTGAAATGGGTAAAGAAACAGTAAACAATACATAGTACTCAGTGAAAAATAAAAGGTAAAAAATGTATGCTATGAGGATATATTTAATGGCAGGAGTGATGATCCTGTTTGGAGCTGCGTTGCAGGGGCAGGCCCTGCTAACCATCGACCGTTCCATGGAGATAGCCGTGGAGCACAGTCCCGATATGTTGCAAACGGAGCTGTCCCTGGAAAGGAGCCAGGAAAGACTCAATGCACAGCGGGCACGTCTCAAGTCCCAGTTCTCCATCACGCTGGATCCCTTTGAGTATGAAAAAACCAACCGTTTCGATGATCAGACAAACGAGTGGTACATTAACGAAACGGCCTCATCCGGTGGTACCTTTGCCATCAACCAGCGGATTCTGCCCACCGACGGTGAGCTCACCCTCGTAAACCGATTCTCTTATGATTATGGCTATACCGAATCGGCTTACGCAATGGATCCGATCTCCACGACCTTTAACAACCGCCTCTACCTTGAGTTTAGCCAGCCCATATTTACATATAACAGAACCAGGATGGAGACCGAAAGGCTGGAACTGGACTATGAGGCTTCCCTGATTCGCTACCTCTTGATGCGACTTACCCTTGAGCGCAATGTCTCCCAGGAATTCTATGCTGTTTATTCAAGTCAGATGAGCTTGGAAATTGCCCGTGAGGATTTTAAAAACAACCAGGAGAGCTACGAAATCATCCGAAACAAAGTGGATGGAGGCATGCTTGCCCTGGAAGAGTTGTACCAGGCCGAGGTGAACCTGGCCACTTCAAACTCGGGAGTATTTAATGCTGAACTCTCCCTGGCCAACCGCATGGATCAGTTTAAGGTCCTCATTGGACTCTCATTGGATACTACCATTTTGATTGCTGCTGAAATCATCGCCGATACAATCCCTGTAAACCAGGAGCTTGCCATCACCCATGCCCTGGATAACAGGATGGAACTGCGTGAGCGGGAAATTGACATGCAAAATGCCAATTTTAACCTGATTGTGGCCCAATCGACCAACGAATTTAGCGGCTCCGTCAGAGCTTCATTTGGCGTACAGGCAAACAATGAAGATTTGTCTGAGCTCTTTGGAACACCCACCAATACGCCTGCAATCGGCCTGACTCTTAATATTCCCCTCTTTGACTGGGGGGAAAGGAAGTCGGAGATCAAGGCTGC
Organism: Bacteroidales bacterium; assembly: GCA_029934875.1. Taxonomy (GTDB): domain Bacteria; phylum Bacteroidota; class Bacteroidia; order Bacteroidales. The sequence continues at coordinate 1,505 of JAOZLK010000186.1, forward strand.
CGAGGCTAGCCTCAAGAGTACGGAGATCTCCTATGAGGTGGAACAAACCAATATAGTAATGAACATCCGGGCGGTGGTACGTAGTCTGAAGAACCTGGAAAACCAGATTCAGATTCAGGAAAAAACCGTTGAAAATGCGGAGCTGGCCTACGACATAAACCTGGAAAGGTATCGCAACGGCGATCTGACCAGTCTCGACCTGGGAATGTACCAGAATCAGCTTTCCGAATCAAAAATGTCGCTCACCAATGCCATCATCGATTATAAAATTGAGCTTCTCAATCTTAAAATTCAAAGCCTTTACGATTTTGAAAAACAAATCCCGATCATTCCCGAAGAGCTCAGTTCCCACGAAGAAAAGAAACGATAGATATGATAAGCATGAAAAAGTTCAAAAACACACACCCGGTCATCCTGGTAGTTTTACTGGCGCTGACATCTTGCCAACAGCCATCCATGGAAGTAAATACCACCATAGAAGTCCCCGTGGACGTATTCGAAATTACTACATCCTCCATTGAAGAGTTCGTCAGCACCACGGGAACGGTTTACCCCATGAAAGAGGTGAGTCTCAGTTCGGAGATTACCGGTGAATACATCCTGCAGGTCAATCCATCCACCGGGAAAACCTATGCCCTGGGAGATCAAGTGAAAGCTGGCGCCACCATCATCAAACTGGAGGACGAAGAGTATGTTAACGATCTGAGATTCAGGTCTAAAGAGGTGGACCTGGACATTTCAAAACTTGAGTACGAAAAACAACAGGCACTCTATAAAAAGGGTGGTGTCACCCTCAGGGATCTGAAAAATGCAGAGATTACCCTGATCAATACAGAGTACGACATGGAGAGTAGCCGGATCAACCTGGCCAAGATGTCAATGAAGGCTCCCTTCTCGGGAATAATTGCCGAACTTCCTTTTTTCACAAGGGGCACCAGGGTGGCTGCAAATACCGTGATGGTGCGAATTATCGACTACGACAAGCTCTATCTAGAGGCCAATCTGCCCGAAAAATACTTCAGGAATATCAACAAGGGCTTCAAAGTATATATAAGCTCTTATACCAGCGTTGCGGATACCCTGCTGGGAATCATCACTCAGATTTCTCCCTCCATCGATCCGGAAGCACGTACATTCAAATGTTTTGTGGAGGTGGATAACGAGCAGGAAATATTGCTGCCGGGAATGTTTGTGAAAGCCGACCTGGTGGTCAACTCTGCAGAAGAGGTCATTGTTATCCCCAAGGATATTATCATGAGCCGGAACCGAAACCAGATCGTATATGTGGTTGAACAGGGAGTGGCCAGCGAACGGATCATTACCACCGGACTACAATCTGCCAGCGATGTGGAGGTGAAAATGGGACTGCTGAAAGGAGAGAGTATTGTCAATTCGGGATTTGAGACGCTGCGGGATCAGTCCCGGGTACGAATCCTCAGGTAGAAAAACAAGCAAACTGCCATGTTAAAAGCCATTACCAGATTTTCAGTCAGCTACCCCGTTTCGGTGAGTATGATTATACTCGCCACGCTCTTGCTTGGATTTATATCCTTTCAAAAACTGGGCATTGACCTTTTCCCCAATCTTCACAGCCCAAAGCTTTTCATTGAGCTCGTGTCCGGTGAGCGTCCTCCTGAAGAAATGGAGGATAAATTCGTACAGGGTGTGGAGTCCCTGGCCATCAGGCAGAGTGGAGTTGTAAATGTGTCTTCCACCTCCAGGGTGGGGGTGGCACTCATCGAGGTGGAGTACACATGGGAAAAGGATATGAACGAGGCCTTCCTGGATCTCTCCAAAGCGCTCTCCTCCTTTAACCAGGATGATGAGCTGGAGGAGATCAATATCACCCAGTACGATCCCAATTCAACACCGGTGATGCTGGTGGCCTTCGGTCATAGCGAAAGTGCTGATCTGAACGAATTGAGGCTTACGGCTGAAAATTATGTAAGAAATGAACTGATCCGCCTGGAAGGAATTGCTGATGTAGAGGTGGATGGAGCCGAAGAGCTTGAAGTTCGGGTCGAAACCAATGATCACCTTCTCTCTTCTTTTGACCTGGATATAGCCACGATTACAGCTAAAATTCAGAGTTACAATCAGAATATCTCAGGTGGATCCATCGTTGAGACCGGGAAGCGATATATCGTTCGTGGTATCAGTGAACTGGAACAGGTGCGTGACCTGGAGGAGATTATCGTGAAGATGGGAGTGTCGGGTGAAGCATCAGCCGGTGAACGGGTTCCTGTATTGCTGAGAGATGTGGCCACGATCACATACAGCCTGAAGGATCAGGAGAATGCTGTCATGCTCAACGGGAAAGCCTCTGTGGGCTTAAGCATTTACAAGGAGATGCGATACAATACTGTCAAAGCAGTGGAAGACCTGAAGTTGGCCATGTCCGATATGGAGCGGGCGCTGCCGGGATTTACCTTCACCATTGTGGAAGACCAGGGTAACTACATTTCCTCATCCATCGGGGAGGTAAGCAACAGCCTGATCGGAGGCATCGTGCTGGCTGTTTTTGTGCTATTCCTTTTTCTCCGGCGCATCGGACCCACTGCCATTGTCAGTATCGCCATTCCAGTCTCCATCATCGCCACTTTTGTGTTGATGTATTTCTCAGGACTGACCTTAAATATCATGACCCTGGGTGGCCTGGCTCTCGGTGCAGGAATGCTGGTAGACAATGCCATCGTGGTGCTTGAGAATATTTTCCGGCATCATGAAAAGGGAGCTGAGGCTGGCGAGGCAGCAGTCAAAGGCACTTCACAGGTGGGAGGTGCCATCATTGCCTCAACGCTTACCACCATTGTGGTATTCATCCCCATCGTATACATGCGTGGTGCTTCGGGGGAGTTATTCAAGGAGCAGGCTTTTACAGTTGCCTTTTCCCTTCTTGCCTCACTTATGGTGGCCGTCCTGATCATTCCCATGCTCTATTCAAGGGTTTATCGGAAAAAGTCACCCTTTAGCGGTAAGCGGCGTCAATCAGTACAGTTCAATGGCTATGGACGCTTCCTGGATAAGATGCTGAATTACAGGGCCTGGGTTCTGCTGGCTTCAGCTCTGCTGATGACAGGAGGCTGGTTCATGCTTCAGAAGACAGGTAGCGAGTTCATGCCCCGGGCTGAAACCCGTGAGTTCTATGTGGACCTTCAAATGCCGGAAGGAACCCAGCTGGAACGAACCGCGGGTGCAGTACATAGCCTTGAGGAGATTATACGGGAGCTCACAGGAGAAGAACTTGAACAGATTTACAGCGAAATAGGACCAACTTCCGGCCTCAGTGGAGGTGGGGATAAGCTCTTTGATGACCAGAACATGGCCACCATCAAAGTTAAATTAAAAGCAGACAGCCGGCTTTCTGTAAGTAGTGTAATTTCTGTGCTCACGGAGCATTTCAGGGGAAATCCAAATTACACTGCTCTTTTCAGGCAGGAAGAGAGTGCCCTTTCGGCCATACTGGGAACCAACAATGCTCCACTTGTGGTAGAAATAAGCGGGGAGGAAATGGATGAGCTGGAAGCCCTCACCGAATTAATTATTTCGCAGATATCAGAAGTAGAAGGCATTCGCAATATTAGCTCATCCATAGAAGGTGGAGCACCGGAAGTGGAAATTGTGATTGACCGCTACCGGGCCGGACTGATGAATGTGGATATAAATACACTCATTAACCGTGTTAGTGAGAAGCTTCAGGGGAGCGATGCAGGCCAGATGACCCTCAAGGGCGATCTGACCGATATTACGGTAAAGCTGCATGACATCACCCTGCAGGAACTGGAGATGCTTTCTGTGGAGGTCAACAATACTGAAATCCTTCTCAGGGAGGTAGCCGATATCAGGATTGGAAACTCTCCGCGTGAAATCCTGCACAACAATCAGAACCGGATCGTGGAAATCACCGCTGATCTGGACAAGGAGCTGGCCCTTGACAAGGTGGCTGGTGCCATAGATAAAGAGCTGGAAGGACTCGAGTTTCCTCCCAAATACAGCTATAAAATTACGGGTGAAGAGGCACTCAGGAAAGAATCCATGGGAAGCCTGGGTTTTGCCCTGCTTCTCTCACTCATCCTGGTATACATGGTGATGGCAGCGCAGTTTGAAAGCCTGGTGCATCCTTTCACCATCCTGCTTCCGGTACCCCTGGCTGTGGTAGGGGCCGTAGCTGTATTCTATATCCAGGGAAACGCTCTGAACATCATGGCCCTCATTGGGATCATCTTGCTGGTTGGTATTGCCGTAAACGACTCCATCATCCTGGTGGATGCCATCAACCAGTTCCGAAAGGAGGGGATGAGGCTGAAGGAGGCCATTATTTCAGCGGGTCAACGTCGGATCAGACCCATTCTGATGACCAGTCTGACCACCATCCTGGCGCTGTTTCCCTTAACCCTGGGCTTCGGAGAAAGCGCATCCCTCCGTTCACCCATGGCCTGGGCAGTGATCGGTGGCCTGGTCACCTCCACCATGCTGACACTGGTGGTAATTCCCTGTATTTATATGGCATTTGGACTACTTGGTTCAAGGTACCGGAAGGAGGAGGTCAAAGGCGGTGAATAAACACTTTCTCATAGAGCGAAAGATCTTGATTTCCATGCTGTTCATTGCAGCATCCATGCTGGGGTACATCTCCTGGAAACAGCTGAAGATGGAGATCTTTCCCAATGCTGAGCTGCCCATGCTCTTCATCCAGGTAAACTCCCGGATTGAAGTGACCCCCGAATATATGGAACAGGAGGCAATAATTCCTGTGGAGAGCATGATTGCCGGGCTGGAGAACATCGAAGAGATTAGATCCACAGCAGGAAGGCGCATGGGATCGATAATGATCTCCTACGAGGAGCGGACCGATCTGAAATATGCCTACCTGAAGCTTGACGAGCAGGTGGCTGCTATCCGGGGCGAATTGCCAGATGAGTTCATGCTACAGGTGGTTAAAATTGACCTGGATCAGGCAAATAATACCCTCATGAGTTTACAGGCACGGGGATCAGGGGGAGTGGACCGGGTGCGGAACTATGTGGACCAGCATGTGGTCAATGAGCTTGAAAATATCGAGGGAGTAGCCGCGGTAAATGTCTTTGGCGGCAGACAGAAATCGGTTGATATCATCCTCGACAGGGCAGCATGCGAGGCCTACAACATTGCGCCCACAAGGGTCAGGAGTATCCTGTCATCCAATATGAACCTACGACAGTATGGAGGATTGGTAAAAGATAAGGGACAGCGCTACTTCGTTTATCTCAACGCTGAATATGAGAACATCTCCCAGATCGAAGAACTAATCGTCGGAAGAGGCAGTAACCCGGTGAGAATGAAGGATATTGCAGAGGTATACTACGGGCAGAAGGAGGAAGAGACCATCAGCCGGGTCAATGGAAAAGATGCGGTTTCCATGGAGCTGATCAATGATGCACAGGCCAATATCATTGAACTTTCCCATAAGGTGGAAGATCAGCTTGAAAAACTGAACCGGGAGGGAGAGCCCTTCGATATGGAGATCATGATCCAGGATAACAGTGCCGAAGAGATGGAAGATAATATCATGCAGATCATTCGCCTTGCCCTCACCGGTGCACTGCTGGCCATCTTTGTTTTGTGGGTTTTCCTTCGAAACGTGAGGCTGGTTCTACTGGTGGCCCTGGCCATGCCCATCTCCATTTTCGCAGCCTTTAACCTCTTCTATGGCTTCGATATATCCATTAACAGCCTGACCCTCATCGGTATTGCCCTGGCTGTTGGAATGCTTTTGGATACTTCAGTGGTGGTTCTTGAAAACATTTACAGACTAAGAAGCCTTGGCTATGAACCGGCCAGGGCAGTGATTCATGGAACAGGGGAGGTTTGGCGCTCCATTGTGGCAGCAACTGCCACTACCATTGCGGTATTCATACCATTTATTTTTTCTTCCGACTTCCTGGTCAAATTGCTGGCCAGGCACATTGGTGTTTCAATAATTTCCACGCTCACCTTTGCCCTCTTCGTCTCTTTGCTGCTCATCCCCATGGCAGTTCATGTGATCCTTTCACGCAGGAAAGAGGGAAAAAAGCTGGTTTACCAGAAGGTATCGCTGGACATGCGCCTTGTTCGCATCTACCTCTCACTTCTGAAAACAGCCCTTCGAAATCCAGCGCCCACCATCATAGGGGTTCTGATCCTATTCTTCGGCACCATCCTCACCACCCTTTCGGTTTCCGTAAACAAACTGAATGAGTTGGAGAGTTCGCAAATCACCCTTTATGTAAGCATGCCCACCGGCACCACCCTCGAAACCACCGACGCACTGGTAGCCAGCATGGAGGAGACCTTGATGAAAATTGAGGAGCATAAGGAAGTGATTTCCAGAATAGAAGAGGAGGAAGCTACGGTAAGCATCATGCT
>JAOZLK010000187.1:0-3105 GCA_029934875.1 Bacteroidales bacterium
ATTATTGCCTGAAGCATGAAGTACCTGTAGCTCAAGATTTTATTTCTGACATCCAGCAGTACGAGAAGGATGTGCTCAGCAAACGATCATAATTAGAAGTAGTAGATAGTCACAGTAGTAGTAGTTTTAGTTAGATGAAAACAGCGGCGCATTCACAGGTGCCGCTGTTTTCTTATCTTTCAAAAGATTAGACCATGAAAACTGAAGTAGTTCTTGTATTCGATATTGGAAAAACCAATAAAAAAATCCTGCTCTTTGATAGGCAGTTGAAGGTCCTCCATGAGGAGGAGTGCATTTTCGAGGAGATCGCTGATGACGATGGTTTTAAAGGAGACGACATTGAGAAACTTGAGCAGTGGATGCTTGAAGCTTGCACTCAATTTCTGAATGATGAGCGCTTCCTGGTGCGGGGCATCAACTTTACCACCTACGGAGCAACCCTCATGTACGTCGATGATCAGGGCAAGCGCTTAACACCGGTATATAATTATTTAAAGCCCATGCCGGAAGGTATTGTCGAAGCCATTTACAGTGAGTTTGGCGGGAAAGCTGAATTTTGCAGAAACACGGCTTCCCCTGCACTGGGCATGCTAAATTCAGGATTCCATGCCCTCTGGCTCAGGGAGTTGAAACCTGAAATTTTCAGGCAGGTGAAAACCATATTGCATTTACCACAGTACCTCTCCTTCCTGCTTACAGGCAAAACATCATCCGAACACACCTCCATTGGCTGTCACACCGGACTGTGGGATTTTGATGAAATGACCTATCACCCCTGGACAAAGCAACTGGGAGATATATTGCCTGACCCTGAACCGGTGGAAACTACCTACCCCTCAATCCGATTTGATAAATCAGTTCCAGTTGGCATTGGCATTCACGACAGTTCATCCTCACTGGTACCCTATTTTATGAATTCACAGGATGAATTTATCCTTGTATCCACTGGTACCTGGTGCATCTCAATGAATCCCTTTAATCCAGAAGCTCTCACAGACGATCAGCTGAGGAAGGATTGCCTGGCCTTTATGAGCATTCAACAAAAACCCGTGAAATCCTCACGCCTATTTATGGGCCACATTCATGATGTAAATGTCGCACATCTGAACAAGCTGTTTGGGGTGGATGACTCAGCCTATAAAGCCGTGGCACTGGATGAAGAGATGATCGGGGCCCTCAACAAAAGCAGTGAAGGAAAGCGGGTGTTCTTTCAGGAGGGTGTAAGGGAGAATTTTGTGGATCTGTCCATCGAGAAGAAGACCTTTGACAGTTTCGAAGAGGCATACCACCAACTGGTCATGGACCTGGTTGATCTTACGGAAGAATCGATCGACCTGATTATCGGCAAGGACGACAGCACTAAAAACATCTATATCAGTGGCGGATTCAGCAAGAATCCGATATTCCTGAAAATGATAGCCAGTCGCTTTCCCGATAAAGGTGTTTATACATCGGAAGTAGCCAACGCCACTTCGCTTGGGGCTGCACTGGTATTCTGGAAGGGCATTGAAGAAGATTTTAATCCGGCCATCGACCTGGCGCTGAAACTCTTTGAAGGAGATCCTTCCCTTATTGGCTAAAATATTATACAGATGGAGAAATTAGATACTGTACTGCAACATCCCAGGGATCAGATCACGGAGATCATCAAGCGGATATACAATGCGAAATTAACCACCACCTCGGGGGGGAACATCTCCATCAGGGACAGCGAGGGAAACATATGGGTAACTCCCAGTGCCATTGATAAGGGGACTTTACAGAGAAAGGACATCGTTTGTGTAAAGTCAGACGGGAGCGTATCAGGACATTATAAGCCCTCATCCGAATTTCCCTTTCATAAGGCAATCTACAAAGCAAGGCCCGACATTAAAGCGGTGATACACGCACATCCCCCGGCACTGGTCTCCTTCAGCATTGTCAGAAGGCTTCCCAATATGAATATAATCCCCCAGGCCAAACACATTTGCGGGCCTATCGGCTATGCGCCCTACGCCATCCCGGGTGGCGAGGAGTTGGGGCGGAAGATTGCTTCAGAGTTCGATAAAGGATTCGATGCGGTGATCATGGAGAACCATGGAACCGTGGTGGGGGGAACAGATCTGAAAGATGCCTATGTCCGTTTTGAGACCCTGGAGTTCTCGGCCAGGACCATTATTAATGCCAGTACCATAGGTGCCCCTTCTTACCTGCACGACAAGCAAATTGATGCTTTTGAGTCCCAGATTCCTGAAGAGCTTCCAGAGATGGAATCCATTGAACACAATGTGAATGAACTCTCCCTGCGCCGACACATCTCAACCCTGGTGAGGCGCTCCTGTGCACAAGGTTTAATGATCTCATCCTACGGGACGGTCTCCATGCGATGGAAGGGAGATGATTTCCTGATAACCCCCCGCGATGTTCCCAGATGGGAGATTGGAATGGAAGATATTGTTCAGATAGTTGGCGGAAAACGGGAACCAGGTAAGTTACCCAGCCGGGCAGTAAAGGTGCATCAGCAGATTTACAGGCGGAACCCACATGTAAATTCAATTATTTTAACACAGCCACAACACATCATGGCCTATGGTGTCTCGGGGAATAAACTGGATGTAAGAACCATTCCAGAAAGCTGGATCTTTTTGCAGGACATCCCCATGGTCAAATTCGGAGAACAGTTTGACTCGGCCGAAGCCCTTGCCCGTATGTTTACACCAGACACCCCGGCGGTCATCATTAAAAACGATTCCATTATCGTCACCGGGGATAAGCTGCTACAGACCTTTGACCGCCTGGAAGTTGCTGAATTCAGTGCCAGGAGCCTGATCATGGGGCACCCACTGGGAGCTCTTGTTCCCATTAATGATGATCAAATCGAGGATCTGCGTAAGAAGTTTCTCTCCTGATGGCCTTAACTATTAAGATCTGATGTTATGAGTATACGAATTGTGATGCTGGGGATCGCCCTCTTTCTAATAGCTGGCTGCCGGAACAATATACCTGCTAAGCAAACAGTTGAAACTGACAACTCCCGCAGTGAGATCATCCGGGAATACCTCTCGCCGGAAAGGATCCTCTGGACCTCCGGTGCTGAAGTCCTGAATGCTGACAAATTCCTGGAAC
>JAOZLK010000187.1:3115-7869 GCA_029934875.1 Bacteroidales bacterium
ACCGGGCACCGGGCAGGCCGACCTGGAGGGTGCCAGGCTGTGCACCATGACAGGAAACCGGGACAATCCTCCTTCCATTCTTCTCGATTTCGGAGAGGAACTACATGGAGGAATTGAAATTGTCACTGGCCTGTTCGAAGGGAAGGGACCCATCCGGGTACAGATTACACTGGGGGAATCGGTTAGCGAGGCTATGAGCCAGGTGGATGCCTCCAGCGCTACCAATGACCATGCCATGCGCGATTTCACCCTCTCCCTGCCCTGGCTGGGCAAAATCGAAGTGGGCAATTCCGGGTTCCGCTTTGCCCGGATCACCATGCTGGATCCGGACCGCATACTTAAACTGAAAGAGATTCGTGCCATTTCCATTTACAGAGATATTCCCTGGAAAGGGGCTTTCAAATGCAATGACGAAGTCTTGAACGAAGTCTGGAGGGTGGGAGCAAGAACGGTCCACCTGAATATGCAGGAGTACCTGTGGGACGGGATCAAACGGGACCGGCTGGTCTGGGTGGGTGATATGCATCCCGAGGTCATGACCATCCTATCGGTATTCGGTTACAACGAAGTGGTACCCATAAGCCTTGACATGATCAGGGATATCACGGAACTGCCTGGCTGGATGAACGGAATTTCCTCTTACTCCATGTGGTGGATCCTTATCCACCACCAGTGGTATATGAATAATGGGGATCTGGATTACCTCCGGTCCAACCAGGATTACATCTTCGATTTGCTGGCAGTACTCAAATCCAAAATTGGTAAGGATGGCAGGGAACAGCTGGACGGGAACCGCTTTCTGGACTGGCCAACCAGTCCCAATAAGGAGGCGATTCAAGCGGGTTTGCAGTCCATGATGGTGATGACCTTCCATGCAGGGGCAGAGATTGCAGCTTTCCTTGAAAGACCGGAACTGGCAGCCGAATACCTGGAAAATGCAGAACTGCTGAAACAACACATCCCCGATCCTAAAGGAAACAAGTCGGGTGGTGCTTTAATGGCTCTTTCCGGGCTGGCCGACGCAGATGAAATGAATGACAGACTGTTGTCCCTTGAGCCCTTATCCGGTGTTTCAACCTTTTACGGATTCTATGTTTTGCAGGCCAGGGCCATGGCTGGGGATTACCAGGGATCCCTGGAGGTAATCAGAAACTATTGGGGCGCAATGCTGGACCTGGGAGCCACATCCTTCTGGGAGGATTTCGACCTGGAGTGGGCAAAGAATGCGGGCCGCATCGATGAGTTACCTTCCAAGGACAGCGATGACATCCATGCCGATTACGGCAACTACTGTTATGTGGGGCTGCGTCACAGCCTCTGCCATGGCTGGGCCTCCGGGCCTACCAGCTGGCTGTCACAGCATGTGCTGGGCATACAGGTCATTGAACCCGGCTGTAAAACAGTAAAGATCGAGCCCCACCTGGGTGACCTTGAGTGGGCCGAAGGCTCCTACCCCACTCCCTTTGGCAACATCCGGGTCAGGCACGAAAAAAGAGCAGATGGAAGCATCGATTCTCAAATCGACATACCCAAAGGAATCAAACTGTTAAGATAAATCAGTATTGCCCATATTCAAAGGCAGCCTCATACATGGCCATTATGTTTTCAGGTGGTACACCGGCCTGGATGTTGTGCACGTTGTTAAAGACATAGCCACCACCCGGTTTAAAGGCTTCCATATTGACTTTTACATTGGCTTTGACCTCATCCGGGCTAACAAAAGGCAGGACATGCTGAGAGTCGATTCCTCCTCCCCAGAAAACGAGCTCTTTGCCAAAGCTGTTTTTCAGGAAATCCGGATCCATGCCCTTTGCTGTAATCTGCACCGGGTTCAGGATGTCGATTCCATTGTCAATCAAATCGGGAATGTACTCCACAAGCGAACCACAGCTATGGTACCATATTTTGGAAGAGGTGAGGGATTTGATATGCTGAACCAGCTTCTTTTGCCTGGGCTTTACCACCGAGCGGTAGAATTCAGGCTGAAAAAGAGGGCCTGTTTGTCCCGCCAGGTCATCTCCGATCATCACCACATCAACCATATCTCCTATTTCCTTCATAAAGCCGGTGAAGTATTCGAGCCAGTATTTAAGAACCTTATCAAGCAAGGCCTCACAAAATGAAGGATTCTCCAGCATATCCATGAACCATCTTTCCAGTCCCCTCATGTACCAACAGATCTCATAAATCACCCCTCCAATCCCCGTTGAAATGGCATAGGGCGTATTTTCCCGGATCTTCAAGACTTCATCCCTGAGCCCCTCGAACCGGGAAGGATCGGCCCCATCCGGGAAGGGGTATAACTCAATATCCTCAATGGTGGCTTCAGCAAGAGGATGGTAACTGATATCCATATAAAGTTGCTGTTTGTCAGGCATGGACCAGATCACCCCGAACTCATCCTTAAGATCGTGCCATAGCTCACCCTTGCGAAAATTCTGCCGGATGGCCCCGTCAAAACCCCTTGGGCCCTTTGCAGTCACGTACCTGACATCCACCTTCAATAACTCCAGTATCTCCTCACTTGGCTTCACCAGTTGCTGCACAGGATCGAGCATTACAATCTCCTCATCCTTTCCCAGGTAGCTGAGCAAGTCCATGTAAGCCTTTTTATGAATTCCTGATTGAAATCCACCCAGATCGATAGGAACCCGGTCGGGTGCTCTAAAATTGAGGGCTGCAAGAACCCTTTCACGTGAAGTCATTTGCTTTCCTGGTGCCATTTCAGATCATTTTTTTGCTATGAGTGAGTAGATACAACTACCCCAAAAATAAGCTTTATCTTCACCTCTATCAATACACAAATTGCTACATATTTTGTGCTTTTTGAGCAACTTACTTTGATGCTTTCATGGACTGATTCCTATATTTGTAAAATTTTCCTCTAAATAACACCCGGAACATGAAAAGAAAACATCGGATTGCAGCTGTATTGTTTGACATGGACGGGGTGCTGGTAGACTCGGAAGCCTATATTCGCCAGGCAGCCATGGCTATGTTTGCCGAGAAAGGACATCCTGTGTTACCTGAAGATTTCCTGCCCTTCACCGGCATGGGTGAGAATCGTTATCTCGGCGGTGTGGCAGAAAAATACAGCATCCCTTTTGACCTGGAAAAGGACAAGGCCCGCACCTATGAGATATATGCCGGGCTTGTAAAAGGTAAGCTGGATCCGCTGGATGGCGTCCATGAATTTATCAAAACCTGCCAGGGCCGGGGGCTCAAAATTGCTGTGGCCTCCAGTGCCGATCCAGTAAAGGTGAATATTAACCTTGAGGAGATTGGTTTGGACAGGAGCCTTTTCCTGGCCATTGTCACAGGGCTGGATATTGAACATAAAAAACCTGCCCCGGATATCTTTCTGAAGGCTGCCGGACTGCTGGACTCTGATCCGGAATGTTGCCTGGTGGTAGAAGATGCAATAAGTGGTGTTGCAGCAGGGAAAGCCGCCGGTGCCAGGGTGCTTGCCCTGACAACATCTTTCTCATCCGGCGAGCTATCGGGCGCCGACTGGATTACAGCCACCCTCGCGACTGCAGGTGATGAGGTCCTCGATTGGTAAGCTTTTCAGCCCTTCTTCGCAATCTTTCTCCGGTAGTGTTCTACCTCCCAATTATCGATAAAACGGATCTGCTTCGGGTTCATGAAATGCGGGCCCCCGAAATTTTCCGAGAGCACACTGATTTTCATCTGGTCCAGGTAAACTTCCAGCACATTCTTCACGGAACGTTCATTTTCTTCAATCACGATCAAACCGCCCTTTTCTTCAATGATTACCTTCGGATAATAGCCATGGGTCTGTTCGAACTGCTCACACGCGGCCTGTACGAGCTCCGCCTCCAGGTGCTCCCCGATGAAAAGGTAGTTTGATTTGCAATAGACGATAATATCCGGGGAGAAGGGCCAGGCAATTTTCTGGTACTGCTCCATGCTATCCGAGAAATGATCAACCAATGCACAACGGACCGCTTTTGAGATAAATCCCCTTGATGCAAAGTGATTTTCAATGGCCAGGGAAGCCTCCGATTCATACACTTCAGCTTCACTGTCGGGTATGGAAACATCAAGACCTGAGCCGATTCGCTCCATGATGGATTCGTAGAGGGCCCGGATTTCCTCCAGGCTGTCGGCACCCACAAATACCCCGTGGTTTTGAAGGAAAATAATGGCAGGCGCCTTTCCAAATTGTTCCTTGTAAGCAAGAATACGCTCCTGCACTTCCTTAAACAGGATAAACCCAGGATCGGTATACTCCACGTAGAGTGCATCCGATGCAAAGCGGGATTCCACCTCGGCTTTCACATGATTTGAGCACATGAGTCCGTTCACCAGTGTGGGATGTGTATGAACAACAAAAGAGAAGTCGATCAGGTTATGCAGGGATGTTTCTACCGAGGGACGCAAATTCTCCGGCGAGATGATGGCCTTTTGCATATCACTTTTCACCTGCTCCTCTCTCAAAACCGAATCCTCACTATAACTGGCAAGTTCAATTTTACCCAGCTTCTCCCGTGAGAGGCAGACAAATCCGCTCTTTTCGATTCCTGCCAGCGGGATTCCGCTGGCTTTGATCCATAGTCGCTGCTCATCCTTGTAGGAGGTGTTGCCGCCACCTGCAATCACATAGGCCGGATCGTCTCCGTAATACCTGGATATCTCTATCAGCTGTTTCAAATCACTCATTCTATATCTCCTATTTCTAAAGTGAGTTCCCGATTCCCACAAGAACAACGGCAAGCAGGATCACTGTGATA
>JAOZLK010000188.1:0-6851 GCA_029934875.1 Bacteroidales bacterium
AATCCTCCAGGAACGATTCTGTTATGCGGTTTGCGATGGCAACACATATAGTAAGTGCCTCATGTCCCAGCATTGCAGAAAGAGCATACAGGGCTGAACACTCCATTTCGAAATTAGTAATGCGAAGTCCTTCAAAAGTAAACGAGCCAATTTTTTCGATGAGTCCTTCATCAAAGGGATGAAGCCTGATTCCCCTGACCTGTGGGCCATAAAACCCGGGGGTGGAGATGGTAATTCCTGCATGCCTGGCATCATTCTCAAATAGGGCGGACAATCTGGGCGAGCAAGATACAAAATAGGGGTGGGGCAGTTCCTCTTTCCACTTGCTGTGTTTCATAAAGGACTCTGTAAGACCAGGTATACTTACCTTGTTTTCATCCTTGTAGTAATGATATAAGCCATCAAATCCACCTGCCACTTTTGAGAGGATCGTGGCCCCGGGAACAATTTCCGGATGGAGGGCTCCGCTGGTTCCCAGGCGAATCAGTCTCAATACCGATTTCACAGGTTTAATCACTCTTCTCTCGAGATCTACATTGACCAGTGCATCCAGTTCATTTAAAACAATATCTATATTATCAGTACCTATCCCCGTGGAGAGAACGGTAAGACGCTTTCCTTTGTAATGGCCTGTGTGGCTTACAAATTCGCGGTTCTCTCTGCGAATCTCTATGGTTTCGAAATGTTCAGAGACCTGTTTAACCCTACCTGGATCGCCAACCAGGATCACCGTAGAGGCAACATCACCGGGCAATAGATGCAGGTGATAAACACTGCCATCGGGGTTGAGAATAAGGTCGGAATGTGAATTTGGTCCCATCTTTTCGTTCTGACGATCATTTATGATAAAAATAGTGTAATTTTAAGGCTGCATTGAAAATATTTACTCACAATAATAAATGATTGAAAAATGAAACGTACACAATATGTAATTATCAGCGTAGTATCAGTAGTGGTATTGCTTCTTATTTTTGGAAGCCAGATGTTCTATGTTCTTAAGCCGGGTGAACGCGGTGTTATATTTAAGAAATTCGGAGGCGGACTGGATAAGGAGAATATATTTGTTCCTGGTTTTCATGTGGTAGCGCCATGGAACGACCTGATCCGTTATGACGTAAGGGAACAGAAGGCTGAGGAGACCATGGACGTACTCGATAAAGGAGGCCTGTCCATCAATGTGGATGTAACCATCATTTTTAATCCCTTCTATAATAAGATAGGAGACCTGCATGAGAACATCGGAACAAATTATGTATCAGTAATGGTCATTCCCAATGTACGCTCCTCGGTTAGAGCGGTCACGGGGCGTTACACAGCCGAAGAGATTTACTCCACCAAGCGTGGGGAGGTTGAGACCCAGATCATCGACGCAACCCGCAAGGCCCTGGCCGATAAAAACATAGAAATGAAGGATCTATTGATCCGATCCATTGCCTTGCCTGAAAAGATTAAGTCTGCCATTGAGAGTAAACTGCAGCAACAGCAGGAAGCGCTTGCTTATAAATACAGGCTTGAGCGTGAGACCAGTGAAGCAGATAGAATGCGGATCGAGGCCCAGGGTATTGCCGATTACAACCGCATTATCAGCCAGTCCCTTACAACTAATATCCTCAAGCAAAAAGGTATTGATGCCACCCTGAAGCTAGCCGAATCTGCAAACAGCAAAGTGGTTGTGATAGGAAGCGGAGATGATGGAATGCCGCTGATTCTTGGAGGAAGTAATTAGGGAAGTATGTTACAAAGAGTTCAAACCCTCTATCTGCTGGGGGTTTTCATATTGATCGTTCTGATGTTCACCGGGCCTATTGCCGATTTCTCTACCGAGGCCGGGGTTCTGAGCATGAAACATTCCGGGATATTCAATAGCCAGGGGGAGAAGATGCAACTCTCCACCTGGCCATTGACCCTGTTTTTTTTCCTGGTGGCTGCATTCTCCTTTATTAATATATTCTCCTACAAGAAAAGGGTTCGGCAAATGCGTTTATGTATCTTCCTGATCCTGGTCAGTTGTGGTATGGTGGGTATTATGTTTTATTACACCTGGGTGTCTGGTATTAAATTTGAAAGCACACAGACCCTTTACCAGTGGCGCTTTGTGATTCCACCTATAGCCATTGTATTCCTCTACCTGGCATTCAGAGGTGTACGGAAGGATGAACTAATGGTAAAAGCCTACGATCGCATCAGGTGATCTGGATATTATCCCGATCCGTGATCTTTTCGCAATAGTGGCATTTCAATTTGACTTCGGCTTTTGAAACTACCTTGAACCTTGTGGTTACTTTCTCATTGTTGGTGATGCATTTTGGGTTAACGCATTTTACAATCCCCACAATTTCGTCGGGAATTTGTACGACCTTTTTGTCGGCCACCTCATAGTTGCGAATGATATTGAGTTTAGCACAGGGAGCCACCATGGCAATCTTGTTAATCTCATTATCGTGAAAAAAAACCTCTGACAACTTGATAATTCCCTTTTTTCCAAGTTTTTCGCTTTCGAGACTGTTCCCGATTGTGATCATATTATCGATACTATCCAGTTTCAGGATGGATACTACTTTGAAAAGCACCTCAGCTGGTATGTGATCAATTACAGTTCCGTTTTTAATTGCACTGACTGATAATCGTTTATCTTTCATGTTCTAGGCTTGTAAGATTGAATTCTATTTGACTCCCAGGATGGCGCTGAGGATGGCCATACGTGTATAAACCCCGTTGCGGGCCTGGTCGAAGTAGTAGGCATGGGGGCTGTCATCCACATCTGTATGTATCTCGTTGACCCTGGGAAGAGGATGGAGCACCTTCATGGTCTTCTTGCAGCCATCGAGCATCTCCCTGCGAAGGATGTAGGCATTTTTTACACGCTCGTATTCTATGGGATCTGTGAATCTTTCCTGCTGCACCCTGGTCATATAGATGATATCCGCTTCATCCAGAAACTCGTTCAGATCCCTGCCCTCATAGTAATTCAGTCCAATTTCATCCAATACCAGTTTGTAGGCTGGAGGCATTTTCAGTTCGTCAGGTGAAATAAAATAGAAAGTTGTATTGAATTTTGACATGGCCTGGAGCAGGGAGTGAACGGTCCTGCCATACTTCAAATCTCCAACCATGAAAATTCTAAGGTTCTCAAGGGTACCCTGGGTTTTCAGGATTGAGTACATATCCAGCAAGGTCTGAGTAGGATGCTGATTGGCCCCGTCTCCGGCATTTACAACGGGAACCGAAGAGACTTCGCTGGCCAATCGGGCGCTTCCTTCCAGGGGATGCCGCATAACAATCAGGTCTGCATAATTACTGACCATTTTGATGGTATCGTGCAGTGTCTCTCCTTTTGATGCACTTGTTGCCCCAGAATCACTGAAGCCAACAACCCGTCCCCCAAGGCCATTAATTGCAGTCTCAAAGCTCAACCTGGTCCTGGTCGAAGGTTCGAAAAAGAGGGTTGAGATCACATAACTATTCAGGATGTCCTGCCTTGGTTGTTTTTCAAATTCGGCAGCCAGTTCCAGGATGCGCAAATATTCTGCCTTGGTAAAATCGGTGATTGAAACAAGATTTTTGTTCTTCATAAATACTGGTTTATTACAAATATAATATTGTCCATATTTCGGCTAACTCATTGTTTATAACATCTTATAACTTCGAACTATTCCCTGAGGATCATCTTGCATCCATTCAACTTCTCAAGGCGCTCATTTAGCTTTGTGAAATTGCGGCTCCATACCCTGAGCTCAAGAGAGCAATCCAGGTCAAAGTGCTGTTTATCCATCTGCAGGTCATACTCCTTTATGATGCTCATTACAGCGTTCATTGCATCATAGGGGAAGTTTATTATGACCTTTTTCTCTACCTTTTTTTCAATAACTTTTGCATGTTCCAGGGCATCAGAAGCTGAGCTCCTGTAGGCATTTATCAAGCCTCCCACACCAAGCAGGGTGCCGCCGAAATACCTGATTACCACGATAAGAATATCTGTGAGTTTCCGGGATTGAATCTGTCCGAAAATAGGTCTGCCTGCACTCCCGGATGGCTCCCCGTCGTCATTGACCCTATAACGCTCCATTTCGGGTCCCAATCTCCATGCATAACAGTGATGTCTTGCATCATGAAACTCTTTTTTGAGAAGCGAAATCCTTTTATTGATTTCTTTCTCCGATGAAACCGGATAGGCCAGGGCAATGAAGCGACTGCCACGGTCCTTGAAAAGTCCCTTTGACTCCGATGATATGGTGTTGTATAAATCGTGCATCTATCCAAGCGAAAATAAAATTAGCGCGAGGGCAGACAAAAGGACGCCCACCCAATTAATGGGTTTGAGCCGCTCGCCGAAAACCACCAGACCCACCATAACACTCAGAGCCACAATACCTGTATTATTAATTCCAAAGATTATCGAGCTATCGATCATGCTTCCCCTGCTGGAAGTGAAATTAAGGGCTCTTACCAGGAAAAATATGGATCCGAAGTTAACTCCACCCAGCAGGATTCCCCATCCCCATACCGCAGGTTTTTTAAGACTCGCGTAATATTTGGGAGAAAAGATCAGAATCACTAATCCGGCAATAAATGCATTCAGAAAAAGAACTGCACTAAAAAGGGCTGTGTCATTATCGTTTACAAAGCGATGCTGGGCAAATTTCACCAGGGAATCTACAATACCCATTCCCACAAATAGCAGCAAAGGAATGTATAAAACAGCCCCTTTGGAAAGACCCTCACGGGGATTATAGACGGTAAGGGCTACACCAAAAAGGGTGAATAAAATGGCGACCCCCTTTACCAGGCTAAAATGATCGCCCGGGTCAATCAACATTGAAAAAATAATGGGAAATATTACAGACATCTTACTTGCAACTGTGGTAACCGAAATCCCGGCTTTCCGGGAAGAGTATGCTATCAGGAAGAACATAAGGATGAACAGAAGTCCAATGAGTATGCTTGAGGGCAACCATTCCATGTTTCGTACCTCAGCTATGCGGACCTGACCGGGGTTAATCACAAATCCAAGGATGGTCGCAAGCAAATAGTTGACCAGGATAACAGGGAAGGAGGGTATTTGAATGCGGTCGATTGATTTGAAGATAATAAAAATGCCTGTTGAAGAGAGTATGCAGAGCAGTAAGAAGTGCATTCAGATATCCGGATTAAAAAAAAACAGGTCCGAGGGAACCTGTTTTTTTTACATTGTTACATTTTTAACTTTTTCTCGATTTCGTCGACCTGCTGCCGGAACCGTTTATCAGTTTCAATAAGGTTATTTACTGTTTTGCATGCATGAAGCACGGTGGCGTGGTCCTTTCCCCCAATTTGCGAACCAATGGTTGCCAGTGAAGATTTAGTTAGGGATTTGGAAAAGAACATGGCTACCTGCCTGGCCTGGACAATTTCGCGTTTTCTTGTTTTAGACTGCAGTTGATCCATGGCAATGTTGTAGAAATTGCAAACGACCTTCTGAATATAATCGATGGAAATCTCCCTTTTGGTACTCTTGATCAGCTTATCGATCATTTCCTTGGTTAGCTCCAGGGTGATCTCCTTCTTATTCAGAGTGGATTGAGCCAAGAGAGAAATCAATGCGCCTTCCAGCTCCCTTATATTGTCTGAAATGTGGGTTGCAATGTATTCCAGTACTTCCTCGGGAAGATCGATACCATCATTGTAAGTCTTCTTCTTCAGAATGGCCATTCTGGTTTCAAAATCGGGAATCTGCAAATCTGCTGAAAGCCCCCATTTGAACCTGCTCAGGAGTCTTGATTCCATACCCTGAAGTTCCACCGGCGGCTTGTCCGATGTGAGTATCAGTTGTTTGCCACTCTGGTGAAGGTGGTTGAAAATATGAAAGAAAGTATCCTGGGTCTTTTCCTTACCGGCAAATTCATGAACATCATCGATGATCAGAATATCGATCATCTGGTAGAAATGAAGAAAATCATTCTTATTGTTGTTCCGTATTGCATCCACAAACTGGGTCTGGAACTTATTGGCATTTACGTAAAGAACGGTTTTCTCAGGGAATAGCTCTTTTACTTCAATCCCTATTGCCTGGGCCAGGTGAGTTTTTCCAAGCCCGCTGTCTCCGTATACCAGGAGAGGATTAAAAGCAGTGCCTCCCGGATTCTTTGCCACAGCGTATCCTGCCGATCTTGCCAACCTGTTGCACTCTCCCTCAATGAAATTCTCAAAGGAGTTTTCCGGGTTCAACCTGGGATCGATATCCAATTTCTTGAGCCCGGGAATAACAAAAGGATTTCTTATGGTATTCTCATTGGGATCAAGGGGAATGGAGACAGGCGTGTTTTTGATCTCTCTGCTACTACGGGCAGGAAATTTAACCGTATATGGTTTGCTGTTATTGTAGCTATTATTCTGCATAACCACATTATACTCCAGCTTAGCCTCAGATCCAATTTCTTTTTTAATCACCTTTCGGAGAATATCAATGTATTGTTCTTCCAGGTATTCATAAAAGAAAGGACTGGGCACCTGTATGGTAAGCACGTCACCATCAAGTTTCAGGGGAACAATCGGCTCAAACCAAGTGCGAAAACTGATTGAGGGTACGTTGTCTTTGATGACACTTAGACAGTTGTTCCAAACACGGTCATGCATTGCAAACGGTCGTTTTAGGGTTGAAAAAAAATGTTTTTGTTTGCGGGATTCCCAAAACAAAGATTGTGAAAAAAAAGTTAAAAAAAAAACCCTAATTGACTTGAAATTTACAGATACCCTATATAGGTTTTAGGGTCAACCATTTAGAAAATAAAAAAATTATGTAAAATTTTATACACTTGATATACAAACATTTACGGACTTAAGAATCTTAAGAAATTGTAAATGAAACCTTTACC
>JAOZLK010000188.1:6861-7852 GCA_029934875.1 Bacteroidales bacterium
ACAGATTTTTGATCCCAAAAAAGTGACCCGTTGTCAAAATTATTTCTTTTTTGACTTACCGAAAACCGAGACTTGAACATAATCATTGGGATTCTCTTTCAGATCCCTTACCAGGCTGTCCAGATCGGCCACTAAAACATTTACGCTCTGATATAAGGAATCAGAATAAACCAGCTTACCTGCACTTCCCTGTCCGGAATTTACCTGTCCTATCAGGATGTCAAGCTGAGAAAAAACGGAAGTCATTTCGGCCGACAGGGAATCAAGCCCTGCCCGGTTCAGGCTTTCGCTTACCGAATTCAGATTCGTGATCAATGAGGCCATTTCATCTTTCTCTTCCTCCAGCACAGCGGTGAATGACTCCAGGTTTCTCAGGCTTTTATTAAGTGAGCCTCCGCTGGCAAGAGATTTCTTCAGGGAATATGTCAGATCAGCAAGGTTTTCAATAATTTGAGAAAGGGCATCCTGTGAAAGGACTTTATTCATTTGCATGGACAGGGAATCCAGAGATGTGGCGAGCGTGTTGGTCTTTTCCAGGATAGGAAAGAGCGCCGACTGCAGGCTGGAAATCATATCCGGTTCCAGCCATCCATCGATGGTGTCCTGATCTTGTAAAAGAAGCTGATTCCCCGATGGAACAATCCGGATAATTTTGGATCCCATAAGATCTGCGCTGACCAGTTCAGCACGAGATCCTTCACCAAACGTATACTCTTTTTCGATGCTTAGTACAGCTTTTATGGCAGGTGATTCCGTGGTTCTTAATTGAAGATCATCGATATACCCGACCTTTATTCCATTGACCAGGACAGGGGATGAGCTTTCCAATCCTCCCGATTCCGAATAAAAAGTGTAAAGTGTGTAGGTGCTGCTAAAAATATTTCTGCCCTTCAAATAGTTAATTCCCCAGATTAATACAGCTATGGTTACGATGCCGATAATCCCAACCCTTGCTTCCTTACTGATCTTCATATTACCTGTTTATTTCTTC
>JAOZLK010000004.1:0-3499 GCA_029934875.1 Bacteroidales bacterium
GGAACTGGGGCTGAAGGCAAAGGAAATTATGGACAAGGGTGAACTTGTGTCGGATAAGATTGTAATCGGAATGATCCGAAATAAATTGAATCTGAAACAGGAGGCCCCGGGCTTTATATTTGACGGATTTCCAAGGACGGTGGACCAGGCACGTGAGTTGCGGAAGGCCCTTACCGAAATGGATGAACGTGTGAGTGTAATGATCTCTCTCGATGTACCCAAGGAAGAGCTGGTGAAAAGGTTAATGAAAAGGGGAGAGGAGACCGGGCGTTCAGACGATAACCTGGAGACCATTCAGAACAGAATCGATGTTTATGGCCGGCAAACAATACCGGTAACCTACTATTACGATAAGATGCACAAGCATGCCCCGGTGGATGGCACTGGCACCGTGGATAAGATTTTCGAGCGCATTGTTGAGGTGATTGAAAAGGTGAGCTGACCCGGGTCAGCTCCTGTAGGTATATGTCTAACGCCAATTTCGTAGACTATGTAAAGATTTTCTGCCGCTCCGGAAAGGGAGGCAGCGGATCGGCACATCTGCGCCGTGACAAGCTTACTGCTAAGGGAGGCCCCGACGGAGGAGATGGAGGAAGGGGCGGACATGTGGTTTTGAGAGGCAACAGTCAGCTTTGGACTCTCCTGCATCTTAAATACAAGAGACACGTTTTTGCTACCGATGGTGAATCGGGTGGATCCAGTTTGAAAACCGGAGCCAGCGGCACAGATGCATATATAGAAGTTCCACTGGGCACTGTGGCACGTGACCCGGAGACCAGGGAGGTGCTTTTCGAAGTAACCGATCATGGTGAAGAAAAGTTTCTTATTCCGGGAGGAAGGGGAGGCCAGGGAAACGACCATTTTAAATCCCCCACTCAGCGGACCCCCAGGTTTTCTCAGCCAGGAGAAGATGGAGAAGAGGGTTGGTTCGTTCTTGAATTGAAACTTCTGGCCGATGTCGGACTGGTTGGATTCCCAAATGCAGGTAAATCAACACTGCTTTCGGCCATGTCGGCAGCCAAGCCAAAGATTGCAGATTATCCTTTTACCACCCTGGTTCCCAACCTGGGCATTGTTAAATACCGTGATGATCGCTCTTTTGTAATGGCCGATATCCCTGGGATTATTGAAGGCGCCAGTGAGGGAAAGGGTCTGGGTCACCGGTTTTTGAGGCATATTGAAAGAAACTCCATGTTGCTATTTATGGTGCCGGCCGATAGCAATGATATCCGCCAGGAGTATCATATTCTGCTCTCCGAACTGGAGAAGTACAATCCGGAGATGCTTGATAAACAACGAATTCTTGTCATAACAAAATCTGATCTCCTGGATGAGGAGCTTCAGGAGGAGATTACCAGGGAGCTACCGGAGGTAAAGTATCTTTTTATCTCTTCAGTGGCTAATCTTGGACTGGTGACACTGAATGACATCATCTGGAAAATGCTTACCATCTGAGCCCATGATAGAATGGCTGCTGGGTCTTGACACGAGGATATTCCTGTTTCTGAACGGGCTGAACAGCGATTCGATGGATTCGCTTATGTGGTGGGTGAGCGGGAAAACTACATGGTGGCCTTTTTATTTGCTCTTGCTGGCTTTCCTCGGATGGTTTAAAGGTTGGCAGCTGGCTCCCATGATTCTTTTTATTATGCTGGTGGTTTTGCTTAGTGACCAGAGCTCCGTTCATCTTTTTAAGAATGTTTTCCAGCGACTCAGGCCCTGTCATGAGCCTTCCCTGGAAGGGATGGTCCACCTGGTTAATAACAAATGTGGGGGGAAATATGGCTTTGTATCCTCCCATGCGGCCAATACATTCGGGGTAGCCAGCCTCTTATTTCTGTGGGTGAGAAAAAGATGGTTTACGGCCCTGATGATTTTTTGGGCTCTCCTTGTGGGATATAGCCGTATCTACCTGGGGGTC
Source organism: Bacteroidales bacterium (assembly GCA_029934875.1). Classification (GTDB taxonomy): domain Bacteria; phylum Bacteroidota; class Bacteroidia; order Bacteroidales. Next base: position 1,922 of record JAOZLK010000004.1, read on the forward strand.
CATTATCCGGGTGATGTTATATTTGGATCACTTCTGGGAGTGGCCTGTGGATGGCTGGCATTGGTCCTGTTTAAGTTTAGCTTATCGAAACTTCCTCAGCATTGGTGGATCACAAAGCTCCCCAAGCGGAGGGCTTTTAAATCCTGATTTACTTTCCATGCGTTGCATAATCAGTGAAAATACCAATCCCTGTTTTAATCTTGCTTCCGAGGAGGTCTTACTTAAATCCCGAACACAGGACTACTTCCTGATTTACAGGAACAGGCCCTCCATTGTTGTAGGGAAGCATCAAAATACCCTGGCCGAGATCAATCTGCCCTATGTGGAGGAGAAAGGGATTGTCGTGGTCAGGAGGATCTCAGGCGGAGGAACTGTTTTCCACGACCTGGGGAATCTTAATTTTGCCTTTATCACTTCCGGCAGGGAAGGGGAGCTGGTCGACTATAAGCAGCATACACTTTCCATTATTCAGGCGATGAAGAAGCTGGGGCTTGTTGTTAAGCTTGGCAAGCGCAATGAACTGCTCCTGGGAAATAAGAAAATTTCGGGTACTGCCAGTCACGTATTCAAGAACAGGGTGATGCACCATGGGACTTTGCTTTTTTCTTCCCAGATGAAAGATCTTTCCAGGGCTCTTAAGGCTAAAAGCGGGCGATTTGAGGACAGGGCTGTAAAATCGATTCGCTCCGAGGTGACTAATATCCGGGAGCATCTTACTGAGAAGATGGAAGTAGATGAATTTCAGAAGGTCCTGTTTGATTCAGTTTTGCTTGCCCTGAATGGGAGCATTTATCAATATGATGAAAATGATCTCAGGGAGATTGCTCAGCTGGTGGAAAGCAAGTTTTCATCCTGGGAGTGGAATTTTGGATATTCTCCCAGGTACCAGTTCAGCAAGGCACTGCCTTATGGGGAAGGCGAAGTTGCAATTCATATGAATGTTGAGAAAGGGATCATCCGGGAGATTAGCATCAAGGGGAATTTTCTTGGTTCAAAGGATATTCATGCCCTGGAAGAGCTCCTGGTGGGTAGTATTCATGATCCCCAGACCATCCGAATGCGTCTTTCTCACATTAGAGTGGAGGAGTACATCCGTGGCCTGGGGAATGAATTGTTGTTATCAGGTATGTTCTGATCAATTTTCAAGAAGTTCTTTCATCTTGCTCGCTTCTGTCCCCAGGCAAAGCGCAGATCTTTTGGCAGCCGGTTTTGAACTTCTCTGAAGCAGATTCAGCACAGCTACCCAGTAGGGAACCTTCAGGTATCAGAGATATGAAATTCAGGCCTCTTTCAAATACTTAGCCAGATTTTCTGGATCCAGCTTATCCCCGTCAACAATATAATTCGCCTGGTTATAGAAAGTTTCCCGTGCTTCCAGCGTAGTCTTTATATACTGTAGCAGCTCGGGTTCTGACTTTCCGCGTATAAGAGGGCGCTCGATTCTTGCCCTTGTGAGGCGGTCCTTAAGTACTGAGGGGCTAAGTTTGATGTATACTGTGATGCCATTTGCATTCATGCCTGACATCATGGTCCCGTGGCAGGGTGCTCCGCCACCGGTTGCGATCACTACCCTTTCCT
>JAOZLK010000004.1:3599-20197 GCA_029934875.1 Bacteroidales bacterium
ATCATGGTCCCGTGGCAGGGTGCTCCGCCACCGGTTGCGATCACTACCCTTTCCTTCTGGCATAGTTCCAGGAGTATTTTATGTTCCCAGGATCTGAACACCTCTTCGCCTAATTCAGTGAAAATATCAGAAACGCTCATCCCTGCGGTTTCCTCAATCATCTGATCCATGTCCACAAACTCGTAGGCCAATTTTCGGGCAAGTTGTGAACCTACTGTGGTTTTACCTGAACCCATAAAACCGATGAGAAATATCCTGGTCTGCATTTTACCAATCCAGTGAGAACTGTCCGTTGGACTTTGTATCGTCTTTATCCTTCTTCTCCTCCTCTGGCGGCTTCACCACTTCCATGGGGATGTCTTCCGGATTCTGCCCGGCTGGCTTACCGCTTTTCTTTGGGGCAGCTTCCTTCTTCGGGCTTGCTTTCTTCTTTGGGCTTGCCTTCTTCTTTGGAGCTGTCACCTCCTTCTTTGGAGCTGTTACCTCCTTCGGGGCCACCTTTTTCTTCGGAGATGCTGCTATCTTTGGAGCTTCCGTCTCTGTCAGAGATTCTTTTTCTGCAAGGCCTTCATCCCCCGAGACTGATGGGCCCTCCATTGGCTCCAGTTCCTCCACGATCTTTACTTCGTAGTTGGAAAGGCGTTTCCCTCTGGCTTTGTAACTTTTCACACCAATGAATCCGGCTACCTCAATGATTTCCGGATCGCGGTCCCGGCTTTTGCCTCCAAATTTTAATTCCAGCCTCGGGTATTCCACTTCGGTGATACGGATGAGGCGCGATCCGGCATGATCACCTATAAAGCGGATGGATTTTGCTGATGATTCGATATGGAACCTTTTCAGGTAGTAGTATTCCTGCTCGGCATCGTAATAGGCCGCCGACCATATTTTTTCTTTTCTGAATTTCTCGATGATCAGCACATCGTCTTCAAAATGATTGCTCAAGTCGAAATTGGTGGTACGGAAATGCCCCGATTTGGTGACCTCAAGGATTTGATCCTCCCCGGAAAACTCTCCCAGGAAGAGACCACGTGCATCGGCATTCAATCTCATTACGTCCTGATCGAACCAGATTTTTCTGCCTCCCAGCGTAGAGACTCCCTTTTCTTTTATTATGATTTTCTGAACCGAGAATTTCGTCAGGATATTACCCTGGGCATTCCTGCCCTTGATGGCTAATTCGGCAAAATCCTGCTCGAAAACCGGGGTTTTCAACCTGGGCCTGGGCCTGAGGTAGATCTTAATAACCTCCGCTTCTCCGTTGGGATTGGCACTGAAGTAAAGGATCTTGGTGTATTTATGGTCCTTGGCAATGTTGTATTCCTTATCGCGTGTGATCCCCGTTACCGGGGCCCGCTTCATCATCACATTGCCGGAATTCCCGTCGAAGTAGACCACGTTGTAAATGGTCCGATTGTCGTTCTTTTTGAATACAGTTGCATGGATGATGTTCTTTCCGGCAAAATGCTTATCTGTGACACGTGTGATTGTGTATTTGCCGTTCTTCAGGAAAACGATGATGTCGTCAATGTCGGAACAATCGCACACGTACTTGTCCTTTCTGAGACCTGTGCCGATGAATCCGTCAGCGGCATTCATGTAAAGTTTTTCATTGGCAACCACCACCTTGCTTGCCTCAATGTTGGCAAAGTTTCGAAGTTCCGTTCTGCGGTCCATTCCCTTGCCATACTTCTTTTTAATATGGCGGAAATAGTTAATAGTGTAGTTCACCAGATTAGCCAGATCGGCCTTGATCTTCTCCATCTCCTCCTCCAGGGACTTGATGTGCTCATCGGCCCGCTTGGTATCGTATTTGGAGATCCTTTTAATTTTTATCTCGGTGAGCTTGACGATATCTTCCCGTGTTACCTCCCTGTAGAATAATTTTTTGTAGGGATCCAAACCTTTATCGATGGTTTCAATCACACTTTCCCAGGTTTCGCACTCCTCGATATCGCGGTAGATTCTCTTCTCAATGAAAATCTTTTCAAGTGAGGACATGTGCCACTCTTCCTGCAGCTCACTCAGCCTGATCTCAAGCTCCAGTTTAAGAAGGTCCTTGGTGTGTTCGGTGTTGACCCTCAGTACCTCGCTTACACCCACAAACCTGGGCTTATCGCTGTCAATTACACAACAATTTGGAGAAATTGAGATCTCGCAATCGGTAAAGGCGTAAAGTGCATCGATGGTTTTGTCGGAAGAAACATTGGGTCCGAGGTGAACAAGGATTTCCACATTTTCAGCCGTATTATCATCGATTCGTTTGATCTTAATTTTCCCCTTTTCAGTGGCCTTGATAATGGATTCAATGAGGCTTCCTGTGGTTTTTCCATAGGGAAGATTCTTGATTACCAGGGTTTTGTTGTCGACCTTTTCAATCTTAGCCCGGACCCTGATCGCACCGCCCCGGAGCCCGTCATTGTACCGGCTGATTTCAGCAAGTCCGCCTGTAGGGAAATCCGGATAGATTTCAAAGTCTTTGCCCTGAAGGTGCTTGATAGAGGAATCAATGATTTCATTGAAGTTGTGAGGCAGGATTTTTGAGGATAATCCCACAGCAATCCCCTCAGCCCCAAGGGCCAGAAGCAGTGGAAATTTAACTGGAAGCGTTACAGGTTCACGGTTCCTTCCGTCGTAAGATAATTTCCACTGGGTGGTTTTGTTATTGAAAAGGACCTCGTTGGCAAAACCCGATAGCCTGGCTTCAATATACCTGGAGGCTGCTGCACTATCACCCGTATAAATGTTTCCCCAGTTTCCCTGCATATCCACCAGCAGATCCTTCTGTCCCATTTGTACCAGGGCATCGCCTATGGATGCATCCCCATGGGGGTGGTACTGCATGGTGTTTCCGATGATGTTGGCCACCTTGTTGTACCGGCCGTCATCAATTCTTTTCATGGCGTGCATGATCCGTCTCTGTACAGGTTTTAGTCCGTCCGTAATATTCGGTACGGCCCGTTCAAGGATCACATAGGAAGCATAATCCATGAAGTAGTCCTCGTACATTCCTGTAAGATGTGTGATCTTCACCTCATCTACAGAATGTTCCTCTTCATGTGTTCCTTCCAGTGGAATATCGTCGTAATCTGTCATTATTGTTTAGTCAAATAGGAGGTCTTAGGCCACCTCCACCGGGTCTTCTTCCACCCTTAGCCTGTTAATGATAAATTCCTGTCTTTCAGGGGTATTTTTCCCCATGTAGAAAGTCAGGATTTCTTTAATATCATCGTCCTTTTTCATACGCACGGGCTGGAGCCTTATATCGGGACCAATGAAGTGTTTGAATTCGTCGGGTGAGATCTCCCCAAGCCCCTTGAATCGGGTAATTTCCGGACTTTTCCCCAGTTTAGCCATGGCTGCAATTCTCTCTTCTTCGGAGTAGCAATAATGGGTTACTTTTTTGTTTCTGACCCTGTAGAGGGGGGTCTGAAGTATATAGAGATGCTGGTTGCGAACCAGGTTGGGGAAGAATTGCAGAAAGAAGGTGAGCAGCAACAAACGGATGTGCATCCCATCCACATCCGCATCCGTGGCGATCACCACATTTTTGTAGCGAAGGGTGTCAATACCATCCTCAATATTCAGGGCCGCCTGGAGCAGGTTGAATTCTTCGTTCTCATAGACCACCTTTTTCGTGAGTCCGAATGAGTTCAGGGGTTTGCCCCTCAGGCTGAATACGGCCTGTGTATTTACATCCCTGGATTTGGTAATGGAGCCCGAGGCAGAGTCGCCCTCAGTAATGAAAAGGGTAGATTCATTTTTCCGCTCACCCTTTCCATTATAATGTGCCCTGCAATCGCGCAGCTTCTTATTGTGTAAATTTGATTTTTTGGCCCGTTCCCTGGCCAGTTTTTTTATTCCTGAGATAGCCTTTCGTTCTTTTTCCGATTCCTGGATCTTCTTTAAAAGCAGGCTTGCTGTTTCCCCATGCTTGTGCAGGTAATCATCCAGCTTGGAGGTCAGAAAATTCATGATGAAGTTCCTGACAGAAGGGCCATCAGGGCCAATGTCCTTCGAACCCAGCTTGGTCTTTGTCTGTGATTCGAAAACCGGCTCTTCTACTTTGATACTTACTGCGGCAATTATGGAAGTGCGAATATCGGAAGCGTCAAAATCTTTCTTGTAGAAATCCCGTATGGTCTTAACCAGGGCCTCCTTAAAAGCAACCTGGTGTGTTCCCCCCTGGGTGGTGTGCTGTCCGTTCACAAAACCGAAATACTCTTCGCCATACTGGTTGCCATGGGTGATGGCGACCTCAATATCTCCGTTCTTCAAGTGGATGATCGGGTATATACCCTCGCCACTCATATTCTCCTGGAGCAGGTCAAGCAGGCCATTCTTTGATTGGAACTTCTGTCCATTGAATGCAATGGTGAGCCCGGTGTTGAGGTAGGTATAGTTCCGGAGCATCGTTTCAATGTACTCGTCGATGAAAGTGAACTTTCCGAAAAGGACAGGATCAGGTTCAAAAATGATCTCTGTTCCGTTCTTCTCAGGAGTATTACACTGGGGATGATTCTTTACAATTTCCCCCTGGCTGAAATCCACTGCCTTTGCTTTTCCTTCCCGAACCGCCTGTATGGTAAAGCTCGATGAAAGTGCATTCACCGCTTTGATACCTACCCCGTTCAGTCCCACAGATTTCTTAAAAACCTTGGAGTCATACTTGGCCCCGGTATTCATTTTGGAGGCCACATCAACCACTTTACCCAGGGGGACACCCCGGCCATAATCCCTGATGGAAACAGAATGCTCGTTGATGCTCACTTCAATGGTCTTTCCAAAGCCCATCATGTATTCATCGATGGAGTTGTCAAGGACCTCTTTTAAAAGGATATAAATACCATCATCGGGAAGGGTCCCGTCACCCAGCTTCCCGATATACATTCCGGGCCGTTTTCGGATGTGCTCTTTCCAATCAAGGGTCCGGATGGTGTCGTCAGTATAATTCGCCGTCATATCAATCTCTCTGTTAGGTCATAAGGCCTTCGAAGTACACGCAAAGGAGAATTCCCCGCAGTTGCACAAATATAGCCAAAACTATCTCCCCGGCGAAGTCCAGTTTTCAACACCTGATTCTTAAAAAACAGTTGAAAAATGATCGTTTTCAGCCCTTCATGTCAGAGCTGTTCCAATGAAGCGAGCCCGGCCTCCATTTTTTCCCTGGTAAGACTCATGAGCGATTTGACATCAAGCTTTGAAACCGTATCTGCCGGTATCTCATCAAGTACCCGGATACGTATGTGTGCCCTTCCCATTATCCAGGAGTTTCCCGGAAATGTATTTTCTGATCCGGTGTGGACAATGGGAATAATGGGGCATTCGCTTCTTTTGGCCAGGAAGAAGGCTCCTTCCTTGAATATGCGCATTTCCCCTGTCCTGGATCGTGTACCTTCGGGGAAAAGCAGGATGGAGGAGCCACGGGCAATCTCAGCCTGTGCCCGTGAGATTAATTTACTTCCCGAACGCAGCGAATTGCGATCCACAGGGATGGACCGGGTCAGGCGGAGAACCATTCCTACAAAAGGCATCTTGAAATTTTCAGTTTTAGAGGTCCACTTAAAAGGCCTTCGTATCTTAGCAATGGCCAGGATGTCTACCTGGGAGCGGTGGTTGGACACCAGTACCACAGATCTGTTCAAGGGGATCTTCTCCCGACCCTCCAGTTCAAGTTTCCAGTATGGTACGATGGCCTGAAAGAGCCATGCCCAGAAGGTCGAAATAAGATGAATGGCCACCCTTCTTCGGTCCCACCAGAAGGTAAATAGCCATACAAGCAGGAAAAAGGGAGTGATGATGATGGAGCAAAGTATCATGCCTATCCATGCAATTACCGAGTATGACTTAAAAAGCAGGACCTTCATAAGGACTAATTTGGCGGCACAAATTACAAATAATGCTTCAAGCTTCAATTCAAATGGCTAAAATATTCCCGATTCTGGCGGGAATCAGTAGGAAATCTTCTATTTTTGCGAGCTCCGTTGATTTTACGAATTGTGCAGATGATTAAGTCGTCCCGGTTTATCTTTGGTCTTTTATTTTCCATCCTTTTGGCAGGCTGTGTGGAAAGGTATTATCCTGAAGAAGATGACCTGATCACCGGTACCCTTGTGATAAATGCCCATCTCACCAATCAGCCGGGTTACCAGGAGATTGAAATCTCCAGATCTGTTACCCTGCTTTTTCCCTCTGCCGATCCCCTGAGCGGAGCTTTCACCCAATTGATCCGGGAAGACGGGGAGTTGAGGGTGTTCCCTGAAGCAAAGCCCGGCTTTTATGGCTACGATCTGGATGAAGCCTTCCTGCAAACCGGTTCCTCCTATATGATTCATGTGGAAACCCCTGATGGCAATGTATATGAATCGAATTTTGATGAACTCAGGCCGGTACCCGAAATTGATTCCATATACTATGAGGTGGAACTGGCCTCATATCAGACAGAAGGTGATTCCATTGACGGCGTCAGGTTCTATGTGGACTTTACCTATAACGATGAGGAATATGAGTATCTCCGCTGGGAACTGACGGAGACCTATGAATTTCATAATCCGGATATGGAGGGATTCATATGGGATGTTGATCGCAGGGTAAAACCCCTTCCCGACACCAGCAACTACAGGGTATGCTATATTTCACAAAACCTGTCTCAGATATATTCTATGGAGCTGGGGAGCCTCGACTTTGGCATCTATGTCAAAAAACCCTTCAGTTTTGTTCCCAATGACCAGCAGGCGCAGAAGCTGAAGCACAAGTACAGCGTGCTTGTCAAACAGTATTCCATTGGAGAGGAGGCATTCCATTACTGGGATGAGCTTAAAAAAACCTCCCAGGAACAGGGCTTTCTCTTTGATCAGCAACCAGCTCTTTTGAAGTCGAATATCCATAATGTTAACAATGAGAGTGAGATAATACTTGGTTTCTTCAGCATGTCGGGTGTAAGCGAGACACGGGGATTTGCTGAAAAGCCCGGGGGCCTGGATCTGAGCCTTTATGAATGGTATTGTTTCCCGGTTGTGAAGGGCCCCCGGGGACGGGTAACCATAAGCGACCTTCCCATGTATTTTGCCAGGGCATGGAGGGATGGAGAGTCGGTATATGCCGAGGTGAACAAGCATTGTGTAGATTGCCGGGCTTATAAAAAGAGCACTGAAATTCCACCGGAATTTTGGTAATATTGTGTTTAGAATGATGAAAACATTCTCAAAAATCACTTTGTTACTAACAGTAGTACTGGTCTCCGCCTGTTTGGAGCGCTATTATCCCAACGAGGATGATTTGAAGAAAGGAACCCTGGTGATCAATGCTCACCTCACAGATCAGCCCGGTGACCATGTGATTGAAATCTCAAGGTCGGTGGGGCTGAGCTATCCTTCCTTTTATCCTGTTTCGGGAAGTTTTGCCCAGGTGGTAAGGGAGGACGGGGATTTCAGGGAATTTTCAGAATTTAGGCCAGGATATTATAAAGCCTACCTGGGAGGTGATTTCCTTCAAACCGGCTCCTCCTTTTTAATCCAGGTCATTACTCCAGACGGGAATGAGTATGAGTCTGATTTGGACAAACTCAGGCCCGTTCCGGAGATTGACTCACTTTATTACCTGGTGGAAAGAAATAGCTATGCTACTGAAAGCGATTCTTTCAGCGGGCTAAGGTTTTATGCCGATTTCACTTACGATAAAGAAGCCTATGAATATCTGCGCTGGGATCTGACTGAGACCTATGAATTTCACAACCCCGATATGGAGGGTTTTATTCTGGATGTGGATTTTAACATGAAGGTCCTGCCCGATACAAGTAATTATCGGACCTGTTATATTACCAATGCTCTTTCAGGCATCCATAGCATGGCCCTGAGCTTCCTGGATTTTGGGATCTATGTTAAAAAACCCTTCGCCTTTGTTGCAAATATTCAGCAGGAGCAGAAGCTGCATCATAAATACAGCTTGCTGGTCAAACAATACTCCCTGGGAGAGGAGGGATTCCATTACTGGAATGAGCTGAAGAAAACCTCGCAAGAGCAGGGTTTCTTATTTGACAGACAGCCTGCATTGCTGAAGTCTAATATCCACAATGTCAATGATGAGAATGAGATTATACTGGGCTTTTTTACCATGGCTGGTGTTACCGAGAAGCGGGCTTTTGCAGTAGAGCCCGAAGGCCTCGACCTCAGTCCATACCGGTGGTATTGCTTCCCGGTGCCGAGAGGACCGGGTGGTTACCTGACCAGGGAGGACCTTCCGATTTATTACGCGAGGGCCTGGATGGATGGGGGATCCTCGTTTGCCCAGGTAAATAAGCACTGTGTAGATTGCCGCGAGTATAAGAACAGCACTCATATCAAACCGGTATTTTGGTAGGGAGAAGAATTTTTAAGTAAATTGGCGCCTTTGATACGCATGAGAAAACCCTCAACAATACTTGCAGCGATGCTCCTGATGGCCTCGGTGAATCTTTTTTCGCAGCAGTCATCCATTACAGATTACCTGGTTCAGTGCGAAATTAAATATGGAAGTGATGCTGACCTGGTGAACGGTGAGAAGTATTCTTATCCCTATTCCCAGGCTCTTGGCGATCCCTTTTTCTTCCCCGAAACCCGCACAGCTGAGATCACCATTCATGAAAAGGAGTTTAAAGGGCAGCTGCTCAGGTATGACATTTATAATCAGCAGCTCATACTTGATTACGAAAACCTTTATGGTGTTAGTGCCAGCCTTGTATTGAGAAGCCAGTGGGTGGAATCATTTGCCTTTGAGAATCAAAAGTTTAAAAAAATGGAGGGTCCTGATGGGAAGGCCGGGTTTTTTCAGATTCTGGGCAAAGGCCAAATTGATTGTATTTACCTCTGGAGTAAGAAATATCTCCTGAACCTTAACTCCGGGGAGCAGAGTTACTACTTTACGGATCCGGACAGATCATCTTTCCTGCGAATTGAGGGGCAAGTTCATCCCTACAAGAGCAACGGAAACTTTATCAAGGCTTTTGATCCCGGGCTTCAGAAGCCTCTTAAGCAATTTTTAAGGCAAGCGAAAATCAAGGTAAAAACGGCTTCTGATGCCCAGATGCGACATCTGCTGGAATATTGTAACACTCTTTCCCATGAGAATTAAGAGGCTACTGCTGGTTCCGATCCTTTTGCTGTCCATTGCTTCCATGGCCCAGAGTGGAAGTGAGCGGGTAAATGTGCGGATCTCAGGAGAGGATTTTGAAAGCCTTGCCAGGCAGATTGAGACTCAGTGCGGCTGTGCGATCTATTACAGGCCTGAATGGTTCCAGGAGAAGCTTTTTTCCTATGAAGCAGATTCTGTTTCGGTGGATGATGTGCTTTCCCGGGTACTTATGGGTACCGGTCTTCAATATAGCAGGGTGGGGGATCACTATTATATTTTACCGGATCAACGCCTGAACATGAACCTCCCTGTCTTCTCTACCTCCACGCAGAATTACCAGGAGGAGCAAGCGACTGGAGAATATATGGGAGTCAAGGATGACCTGTACCTGACCGGAACCCGTCCTGAAAAGATGGCACGCTCCATAGAGGTGGGAGAACGGGGAGCTTCTCTGGCCCGGGGAGTTGCCCGGATAATGGGGAAATTAATTAATATATCAAATGGAGAACCTGTTATGGGGGCCACAATGGTGGACCTGGGTTCAGGGAAGGGAGCTGTCTCTGATCAAAATGGAAATGTGAGCATGGCGCTTAAACCGGGCAGTCATGCCATGCGCTTTAGCTTCATTGGGATGGCGAGTGTGGATGTTAATATGGACGTGCATTCCGACGGAGATTTTCGGATTGAGATGCATCCTGCAGTCATAGCCCTGGATGAGGTGCAGATCATGGGCGAACTATATCGGGAAATAAACACAACTGATATTGGGGTGGAACGCTTTAGCATGAATTCACTGAAGTCGGTGCCCGTATTTATGGGTGAACGAGATGTGATAAAAATCTCGAAATTGCTTCCAGGGATAACCAGCGCAGGTGAAGCCTCTGTGGGAGTTAATGTGAGGGGTGGTAATGTGGACCAGAATATTTTTTACCTCGACCGGATACCGATTTATAATACTTCCCACCTCTTTGGCTTCTTCTCTGCATTTAACTCCGATATTATCAAGGACTTCTCAATTTACAAGGGTAATGTGCCTGTGAATTATGGAGGCAGGCTGTCCTCAGTTTTCAACATCCTGACCCGTAAGGGAAATAACAAATCCTTTACCGCACATGCCGGGATCAGTCCGGTTTCGGCTAATGCCACAGTGGAGGGCCCTATTAAAAAGGGACATTCCTCCTTCCTGGTCAGTGGTCGATCGTCATATTCTGACTGGATACTGAACAGAATGCAGGACCCCCTGATTCGTGACAGTGATGCATTTTTCTACGATTTTGCCGGGTCCTTAAATTTCCAGCCAAACGAAAAAAACGTATTCAATGTACTCTACTATCAGAGTTATGATAAGTTTAAGTACAGCACCCTGAGCGATTATGAATATTCAAACCGTGGAGCATCTGCCAGCTGGGAAAAACATGTTTCCCCTGCATTCACATCCAAGGTAACAGGAACGATTTCCACCTATCAGTTTGCAAATACCGACCAGAGTGAAATTTCAAGAGCATATACGCACGATTACACGCTCAATCACAATGAGCTTCTGTCGGAGTTTCAATGGATACCAGCCCTTAAGCACAAGGTTGATTTTGGAGCCAGTATTATTTATTATCGCCTAGACCGGGGCGTGGTAGAGCCCTACGGATCTGCATCCATCAGGAATCCAACCGATCTGGGTTTTGAACAGGCTATGGAAGGAGCTTTGTTTCTGAGTGATAATATTGAAGTGAGCAAATGGCTCAGTCTGTCTGCCGGCCTGCGTTATAGTTTCTACTCCATGCTTGGGCCACAAACTGTGATGCTGTACGAGGAGGGTAAACCTAAATCGGAAAATTCCATAATTGATTCTATTTCTTACGGTAATTTTGAGCCCGTCAATTTTCACTCCGGACCTGAATTCCGGGGTGCCATAAACCTGAAGGCAGGACCTCAAACCTCTTTTAAGTTTTCCTATAACCAGATGCGACAGTACCTGTTTATGCTGAGCAATACGGTTACGATTTCCCCTACCGACCAGTGGAAGCTGTCCGACTACTACATAAAGCCTCAGTTCAGTCACCAGCTCACGGGAGGTATTTATCACATCTTTCCCAAAGCTGGGATTTCCACCTCGGTAGAAGCATATTATAAAGAGTCCTCCGACATTGTGGAGTATAAGGACGGGGCGGACTTTATCACTTCTCCCCTGACTGAAACGGTGGTGCTTCAGGGCTCTCAAAGTGCTTACGGGCTCGAGTTTATGATTCAGAAGTCCTCAGGAAGGCTGGATGGCTGGATCTCCTACACATACTCACGGTCTGAAATGCTCGTGAAAGGGACTGCAGATTACGAATCAATCAATAACGGAAATCCCTACCCCTCAAACTTTGACCGGCCCCATGTTCTGAATATAGTGGCAAATTACAGCATCAACCGAAGGTTCTCCATTGCCTCAAACATGGTTTATATGTCGGGTCGTCCGGTAACCTATCCAACTTCCCTTTACTATATCAATAATGTTGCATACATCGATTATTATGCAAGAAATCAATTCAGGATTCCTGACTACTTCAGAGTCGACATTTCTCTGAATATTGAAGGAAACCTTAAGGCTGATAAATTCATGCACTCCACCTGGAGTATAAATGTTTACAATCTGCTGGGGAGGAATAATCCCCAGAGCATCTATTTCACCCCTCATGAATACTATATCAAGGGTTACGCATTTTCTGTGATCGGTGTTCCGATCTTTACCATATCCTGGAATGTTAAACTGGGAAATTATGAGAGTAATTAAGCTTATAGGCTACCTTTCGATGTTATGGTTCTTCACTGCCTGTGTGGATCGCTATTATCCGGGTGCGGATCAAATTATAACCGGTACCCTGGTAATTAATGCCTCTATTACAAACACTCTTGAGCAACAGACCATCCAGATTTCCAGGTCCGATGGTTTGGTCTATTCGGAGTTTATTCCGGAATCCAGCTGCATGGTTGAGGTGGAAAGCATGTCGGGGGAAAAAATTTCCTTTTCAGAAAGCAGCCCCGGCTATTACAATGCAAGCCTTCCAGTGGGATTTATGAGCTATGGCGGGCACTATATGCTCATGGTGGTCACTTCCAATGGAAACCTGTATCTCTCCGATTACTCATCCTTACACCCACCCACAGCCATAGACAGTATCTATTTTGAGAGAGAGACTTTACCCACTGCAGATCCTGATATTTTCAAGGAAGGAATCCGTTTTTTTATGGATTTTGAGATTGATCCCTCTTCGTCGGAGTATATGCGCTGGGAGCTCCTGGAGACCTACGAATTTAACAATCCCCCCTATGATGGTTTTATCTATACTTATGACAGGGTTCTGCGGCCCCTTCCCGATAGCCTTGATGACCGCCAGTGCTGGATTAGCGGGCATGTAAATGCCATTTACACATTGGATGCGGCGAACATGACCAGTGAAAAGTATAGCTACATGCCGCTTCATTTTGTCTCCAATGAAACACAGCGACTGAGTTATGGATACAGCCTGCTGGTGCGGCAACATGCCATGGATGCACCGGCATTCAGGTATTGGGACGAGTTGAAGAAAAATTCCAGTTCGCAGAGTGGTTTATATACCCGCTTGCCCTCCCTTACCCCCGGAAACATAAGCAACGTGGACGATCCCGAGGAGAAGATCCTGGGATTCTTCGGGGTCTCCGGGGTTTATGAAAAGCGTATTTTTGTAAAAGATGTTGAAGGATTGCAGAAATATGATGTGATGTTTTGTTTCCCTTATCCAGAGTCACCCCGATTCAGATACCTGATGCCTGCCGACCTTCCGGTATACACTTCCCGTGCCACTGATCCTGCAACGGGTGTATCACACATGGGGGAGACCGTTCATAGATGTCTCGATTGCAGAATTATGAAAGGGAGTTCGGGAGAGCCGCCAGCTTATTGGCCAACAGAATAAAAGATATGAGATATAATACCATCATCACGATAGCCTTGCTTGGATTTGAACTTCTGCTTGGAGCCCGGGACCGGCAGGAGGGCTTGCTATTGCTCACAGACCGGGGGCACTACATCAGCGGAGAATCCATTCACTACAGGGCTTTTTACATGGAGCCCGGAGAGTCGGGCCAGAGCTCGTGGAGCAAAATCCTATATGTAGAATTAATATTACCCAACGGAACCCCGCTGGCCCAGGGTAAAGTCTCCATTGAAACTGCCGGAGCCATTGGATCCATTGCCATTCCCGAAGGCCTGTCCTCGGGGACCTATTATCTTAAATCCTACACCCGTTGGATGCGCAACTGCGGACCTGCGGACTTTGTTTATACTTCAATCCGGATCTATGATCCCTACAATGATGAAGTTCTGCCGGTGGACTCCACCGGGTGGGAACCAAAAGCAGCGGGAGAAATGTTGTTTCAGGAAGAGGCGCAATCTCCCGATATGCTGGATTGTAATCTGGACCAGAATCAATATGGAAGCAGGCAGGAGGCTATGGCAGAATTGACCTGGAATCTCCCCAATGAGCCGATCAATCTGACCGTAAGTGTGGCCAGGGCAGGACTTCATAGCGGCCAGACCTACCTCAGACCCGGGTGCCAGGCAGAATTACCTGGCAGGAATGAAGTTCTGCCTGAAACAAAAGGGATTTCGCTGACCGGCCAGGCTGTTAGCGCTTCAGATGGAAGCCTGGCTCCCTATGCTACTATTTATGTGACAGTGTTGGGAGCAGAAAAGGATTTCTTCTGCAATTATTCTGATTCGGCCGGAAGGTTTTATTTCACTTTCCCACCATATAAAGGAGAAAGGGAACTTTTTGTTTCCACCTATCATTCGAGCATTGATGATCTTGAGCTTTTGATTAATAGGGATTTCAGTCAGGATGTCCTGCAGCTTCCCTCCTATGGAATGCAACTGGAAGATTCCCTTGCTGCTGTGATTACCGAAATGTCGGTAAATGCACAAATCTCACAGCAGTATTATCCCCGGGAAGTGACGATCCCGGAGGAGGATAAGGGAGATGAGATGTTTTTTTACGGATTTCCTACTTCCACTATTTATTTTGATGATTTCATCCGGCTTCCAAACCTTGAGGAGTATTTCGTTGAGGTTGTTCCCCAGGTGGCAGTGAGAAAGAACAAGGGTGTACGAAGACTGGCATTACTGGGTAATCATCCCGATCTAAACATCTATCCCCCCTTGCTGATGATCGATGGAGTGGCCATTTTTGATGTGGATGCTGTCCTGGCGGTTTCGCCGAGACTCATCCAGCGTGTGGAGATTGTTAATGTACCCTATATCAGGGGTAATGTGACCTTCGGGGGGATTATCAGCCTGATATCCAGAGATAATGATCTTGGTTATATTGATCTTCCCTCTTCGGGCTTGCTGGTCAACTACAGGATGCTGGATATACCGTGGGCGGATTCTTCAGAGGAGGGTGTAAGCGACTCCAGCTTGCCAGATGTACGGAACACCCTTTACTGGAATCCAAACCTGCATTTGGAGCCCGGACAAAGTCAGAAAATATCCTTTCGCACCTCTGATATGATAGGAGAATATGAATTATTAATCAGGGGATACGACCTTTCAGGAAAGTATTACGAAAAACAACAGAGATTCACCGTTGAGTAAAGCTGTTAGCGGTGAGCATGGTGCTCCTCAATATAAGGTTTAAATCGTTCCCACAGGAAGTGTTCCCAAACCTGCCTTACAGTTTCGGGAGTGTCGGGGCTAAAATCTCCCGCCCCGTTTACATTGAGTGTTAGCATGGTTCCATCCGATCCGGACGCTTTCAGTGTATAGGTGCAAACCAGGGTAAGGGCCTGTCCCGACAAGCCAAGAGGGCCCTCCATTCTAAGCATCTCGCCCCTTTTGGCAAAAATTACCCTTGCATGGAGTGCACCATCGCCTGACTCATCAAAGATTTCATAAAACCCGCCTCCGGGCCTGGGCTCGATAAAGATTTTATAGGGAGAGCTTGAGAAGGAATGGTCCCACCACTCGCTGATATCTCCGGTGAGGTGGTCATACACAAATCCGGGATCGCCCGGGTAGTTGAAATTCATTTCAAACTGAAAAGTCTTGGCCAGGGTCTCCTGGTCTGGTGACTTGCAGCTCCAGCTCAGCAAAAAAATGGAAAGGAATAAGATGGTGGTGCGTGTGATCCGTATCATAGTTTGATTCTTTCATATATAACACCTGTTGATTAAAATGGATCATCCTGACGGCGCTTTTATCTATCTTTATTAGCCCTTACACTTAATAATCATAAGAGCTAGTGGTACTTGCTACTGTGTTATGCAATAGTTTAATTTAGCGTTACTAGACCTATATACTCATCGCACTTTAATCAATTCCTTTCTATGAATTGTAACAGGATTATTGAAACCTACTGAAATAATATGTGAGTTAATTATTATTGGAATACTGGGATTCCTTGGATTTATTCTTTTGCATGATGAGTGTTAGTATGTCAATCTAGCAAAGGTGGGTATGGTTCATCCCAAGGTTCTAGCTCGAAACGGTATCTAGATAGAGCAGTGAAATCCTTCTTGAGTTTCAATGTGTCGCCTAAAGGAACCGTGATTTGCTTCTCTGAATATCTCTTATATTTACCTGCGAAAAGGGTGAGATAATATTCTTTAGCCGGTATATTATATAATTCAATTATACCATCCTCATCCGAAACCCAGGAATATAGACACTGTACAGGTTCTTCTTCTGTCCAGGCAATTCCAAATCCTGCATCTTTATAACCAAGGCATCTGGCATTATTACGATACAGCCTTACAGTTACTCCTTCTGCAGGACCCGGCACATATCCAATTGGGCTACCTGTTTCATCTCGAACAATGACTGGATATCCAACGGAAATCTTTAAATGCCCAATTTTCGATTCAGGCTCAACGGGCTCATCCCTACATGACTGAGAGAGTAAAACAATGGCAAGGGTTATGAGTGTCAATATTGTTCTTTTCATGGTTTTAGGTTTTAAAAACTCATGGAAGTGTAAAGCTAATATTTATTCTAATAGGAAGGTGGGGGTAAAAAAGTCAATCATCCTTGTCTATTTCTTGTAGATACAAGAAAACTTATTGTCATTATTCATATGTAAAGTTATATTTGATTTCGACTGTGCATTGGGTGCCCCAACTCTTCTCACTTCTGAAATTCTTTTCTTTTCAGCTGATATTACTATGCAATTATTTTTCTCTAAAACCAAAATTCATGAAATCAAAATCAATTTTCTTTGTATCCTTTCTTTTGTCATTTTGTCTCACTTCGAATGCTCAATTGAAGCTTTATTCATCGGGAAGCATGTCCATCGGGAGCACAACCGATCCTGGAAGCGGTAAAGTAAGCTTTGATCATGAAGTAATATTCAATAACGGTTCCAATATCTTTGACCAGTATAGCAGTGGAGGAGGAATGACTGTAAAAGGCAGTGCTGGAACTTTTTCAATGTACGCTGACAATGATCATTATAAGCTAACTACATCAAAAGATTATT
>JAOZLK010000004.1:20297-22981 GCA_029934875.1 Bacteroidales bacterium
AAGAAGTGCGCATTACTGATGGACTAAAAGTAACAGCCTCAGGCAGCTCAGAATTCTATTCCACATCAACATTCAAATCAGCAGTAAACTTTGGTGAATATGGCACAGTAAACAACACAACCTTTTATGGCAACGTGCTTTTTGAGAATGCAAACGCCACAGCTACTTTCACCAGTAACAGAGCAGCTACTTTCAACAACGGCTTAACGGTTTCCAATTATCTAACGGTATATGGGACATTTAATAATTACTCAGATATTAACCTCAAGACAAAGATAGAAACGATTGAAAAAGGTTCGCTGGAAAAAATCTTGAGCTTGCAAGGTGTGACTTACAACTTTAAGATTGACAATGAGACCGAACCTCCCCGGGCAGGTTTTATTGCTCAAGAGGTCCAAGAGATCTTCCCTGATTTAGTTGTTGAAGAAAAGGAGGGTCTTGCCTTAAATAGCCTCGAATTCATACCATATCTGGTAGAAGCGATCAAAGAACAACAAGTCCTGATAGAAGATTTGCAAAGGCAAGTCGCTAATTTATCTGGATCCCAGGCGATTGCAAAGGCAGCAATTTTGAATGATCCAACCGTTGATTTCGTCGTTTCAACCAATGAGTTAATGCAGAATTCTCCAAATCCATTTACCGAGGAAACCGCTATCAATTACACATTAGTCGAAGGAACATTATCAGCAAATTTGATGGTTTGTGACATGTCTGGTAGACTAATTCAAAACTATGATCTGAATCTAGATGGTGCTGGCCAAGTGGTTATATCGGGTGGAGAGTTAGACCCAGGACAATATATATACACCCTAGTAGCTGATGGAAAACTCATTGGGACAAAACAAATGATCCTAACCAAATAATCTGAATATTATGAGACGATTAATAACAATAATAACTGTTGGAATATTGTTTTGCTCATTCAGTTTCAGTCAAACAATATATACACCAAAAGGAACAGCAGTCTCTGTAAGCATTCAGAGTGAAAATACTTATGATGAACGGGAATTGCAAGATAGTGTTCGACAAGCTAGTTTTCCAAATGTGGACTTCTTACCTACTTATGAGGACCCAGATTATAAGCACTATCCAATCCCAAGTTCCTCCTCTCAATTTAACTGTCATGGATATGCATGGGCGATGTGTGAGGGAGACTATGATAATCATACATTAAATGATCCTTATGTGATGGCTAGATCAGATGCCGATAATTATTTCCAGGATGGAAGCTTTGTCACCTGCAGTGAATCTGAAGCCGATGTTGCTTGGTATAGTACAGGCGATCATACCGCATTAACAACAAACGAGATAGACTATCTTCAATCGAAATGGGATGATGGGCCGCTAGCATATCACCTAAAGGATGACTCACCATATACCTATGAAAATATTGTTTTCTATAAAAGGTGTTATTTTTACGAAGAACTAATTAACTACTCTGGAACTGAAAGTGATGAATACTGTAGTGCAGATATTGGTGAAATTGTAATTAGCGCATCTTCAAATGTTACAATAGAATTTGAAAAATGGATAACCTTTGAAAAAAATGTCTCTATTGGTGCAGGAACTACATTACTTATTAATAAAAAATAATTAGGCATATCAGCCTTTGACAAAGCTCCTGTGAAAGAGCTACTAACAGAAATTCAAAACAATCAAAATTTCAAAGAATAAAGAGATATATTTAACCAAAATATTTAACGCATCAGTAGTAATCTCTAATCCGGAATGACCACCGAAAAAGACTTTGAAAAGCTATTTAAAAGCTATTTTCCTGCCTTAATGGTTTTCGCTAAGAAAATCCTTGTGGATGAGGATGATGCGCGGGAGGTTGTACACCAGGTATTCATCTCTGTCTGGGAAAAACGGCAGGAGATTGACCTGTCAACATCCCTGAAATCCTACCTTTTTACTTCGGTGAATAATCGCAGTCTGAATGTGATCCGGGACAGGAAAAAATTCTCGACGGCCCAGGTTCCGGATGTGGCGGGAGATTGGGATGTGAGTTCGGTAATCGAGTCAATGGAGCTGGAAGAGAAGATCATGGATGTGATCAGCTCACTGCCCGAGAAGTGCCGGGAAGTATTTGAATTGAATCGTTTTGAGGGGCTGAAATACAGCGAGATTGCTGAACGTTTGAACATATCGCCAAAGACGGTGGAGAACCAGATGTCCAAGGCTTTGAAGATTTTGCGGGAAAAGCTCTCAAAATACATGGCCATCCTGCTCTGGCTGATCATGGGATCATTAAATTAAGAATGTAGCATAGGGGTAAAGTCTGTTTGAAGTGTGTAAAAAGTGAATATGAAGGTGAATGATCCACATATGGTATTTAACAGCCTGGTTGGCAGAAAGCTATCTGGTGAACTCACGCCAGGGGAGGAGGAGCTGTTCAATGAGGCTCTCTCCAGGGAGCCAGATCTGAAGCTTCAGCTGGATGAACTCGGAAAGATCTGGGACTCCATGGATGGCTTGGCCGAGCAGCAAAACTACGATATGGATGTGGAGTGGAGCGCCCTGAGCGGAAAAATGCCGGACTTTCATAATGAGAAAGTACCAGCGGGGAAAGGACGCTCACTTCTCTACTACTCGTACCGGATTGCTGCAGTACTTATCACCGGGGTCTTCATCACTTTTGCATGGCTTTATGCAAGTCGAATTGCAGGCACAGAGGTGATGGAAGC
>JAOZLK010000189.1 GCA_029934875.1 Bacteroidales bacterium
ACGGGAAGCGAAAGAGAAAGGCGTCTCTACGCAAATGGCAGCCAGAGATCTGCGCTATGAATGGTTTTCTTCGCTGGCACGCGAAAAGGCTTTTGATGCCATTGCCACTGCTCATAATCTAAACGATTCGGTTGAAACTTTTTTTCTTAACCTGGCCAGGGGGACAGGGATCAGGGGACTCACCGGAATACCTGATCGAAACGAGAAGGTTATCAGGCCTGTACTTTTTGCTTCAAGGAAGGAAATCGAGACCTATGCTCAATCAAAGAAGCTCACTTTCAGGGAGGACCAGAGCAACCGGGAGACCAAGTACCAGCGCAACAAAATAAGGCACGATGTGATCCCTGTCCTGGAACAGATCAACCCTGCCTTTATTCAAACCATGGCTTCAAACATGGATCGAATGCTTGAATTAAGGAAAATTGTGGAGCGGAACATTGATGCTGTGCGTGGCGAGTATTTCCAAAAAGGACCTGGTGAGATACGAATAGATACCGGCCCTTTGATGAAACTGGAACCGGCCGGCACCTGGTTGTATGAGCTATTCGCACCCTACGGGTTTTCAAGACCTCAATGCAAGGATATCGAGCACTTTCTCCAATCCGAAACAGGAAAGCGTTTCCTCTCCCCCACTCATCAACTTTTTAAGGATCGGGATCAGTTAATTCTGGTTGAATCCAAACCCGACACCTTCGAACGATACTACCTGGACACACCCGAAAATCAACCTCGTCTTCCATTCTCCATTGATATGGAGTTAATAAATAGAAATGAGCTGGAGCGAATTCCATCGGAACGAAATACGGCCTGTCTGGATTACGATGAAATCCAGTTTCCACTCACCATACGCCGCTGGCAGCATGGCGACTATTTTTTTCCCCTTGGAATGGAGCAAATAAAGAAACTGAGTGACTTTTTTGTGGATGAAAAAGTACCGGTGCCGCTAAAGGAAAGAACATGGATCCTGGCCCACGGAAAGAAGATAGTATGGATTATGGGATACCGGATCGATAACCGCTTCAGAATCAAGGATACGACAAAACAGGTGCTACTTCTGAGGCTTCAGCCCGATGTTGCTCCTTAAATTTCCGAAAAATATTTTCAGCCGCTCTTTGTCCCCTGATTTGAGCATTTCAGTGAGTAAACTCATTTCCTCACTGATTCGTTCTACCTGCTCCAGGCTATGAGGGCTTAAAAGAATCTCCGACAATAGATAGTCATCCTCTGAAAGTAATCCCTCTGCGATATTAAGATGCTTTTTAAAGGTAGTACCCGGGGCCTCCTGCTCTTTCATGATGGATGCAAAAACCATAGTCGATGCAAAAGGTATTGAGAGCGAATAGGCGATGGTTTCATCATGTTCCCTGAAGGTGTACTCGAAAATATTAATATTCAGACTGGAGTAAAACTTCCTGAAGATTTCCTTGCCCTCTTCATCCGATTCACTGATAATGACTGCACTCTCGTCACGAAGATCCTTCACATTTCCAAAAGTGGGTCCAAACATGGGGTGGGTGGAAACAAACCTGCGGCCCAATTTCTTATAATAATCAGCCATGCCGTTTTTTACCGATGTAATATCGGCAAGGATACAATTCTCAGGCAGATATGAAATAATCTCATTGAAAACGGTCAGGGTTTTGTCAAGGCTGACTGCATTGATGAGCAGATCCGGACTGAAGTCAAGAATCTCCTCCAGGTAGAGGAATTTCCTGGAATTGAAAAAATACCTCATTTTGGTACGGTCGGTATCAAATACTCCCACTTCGTAGTCAAGGCAGAGTGACTCTACCATCCATGAGCCCATGTTCCCGGCTCCAATAATTGCAATACGCATGATCTTCTTGGCTTATTTCTGATTAAAAATCTTCTCTGTTTGCTGTGCCTGCAACATGAAGTCGGCCATCACCACCGCTGCGGCGGCCTCCACCACAACCGGCACCCTCAGTGCGATACAAGTGTCATGTCTTCCCTCAATCTTAAGCACCTCCATCTTTCCCGAGCTGATATTCATGGTTTTTTGTGCCTGGTGAGTACTGGAGGTTGGTTTCACTGCCACCCGGAAAACAATATCATTTCCATTGCTAATGCCACCATTGATCCCACCTGCATGGTTGGTTTCAGTTATCCCATCGGTGGACACAATATTGTCGTTATGCTCACTTCCGCACATCCGGGCAGCACGGAACCCAGCTCCAAATTCGATCCCCTTAATGGCCGGGATACTGAAAATCATTTGGCTCATGTGCGCTTCAATGGAGGCAAAAAATGGTTCACCCAGGGCAAGGGGAACGCTACCGATGGTGCATTCAACAATACCTCCTATGGAATCCTCCGCTTCAATAGCCCTGTCAACAGCAGCATCAATATCCGAACTTCCTCCAACCTCCAAAAGCCTGGCTTCAGGAGTCAGGGGATGAATAATCTTCTTCGCGATAACTCCAGCAGCAACAAGGCCCAGGGTCAGCCTGCCCGAAAAGTGCCCGCCACCACGATAATCCTGGTAACCCCCGAATTTCTGCTGAGCAGTGAAATCGGCATGACCTGGCCGTGGAGTCTCAATTAGATTACTGTAATCCCTGGACCGGGTATTGCTATTCTCAAACATAATCATCACCGGAGCCCCTGTGGTCCTTTCATTGAAAACCCCGCTCATGATCTTAGGAATATCTGCCTCTTTTCGGGGAGTGGTTCCCTTTGCGCCACTTCGGCGCCTGGAAAAATCAGTATTGAAATCAGAGTGCTTCAATGGAATTCCGGCAGGACAACCATCGATAAGCACCCCCACCGATTCACCATGAGACTCTCCGAAAAGACTGATCCTGAAAATGGCACCAAATGTATTCATGATCCAAGTAGTATTTTATAAATGGTTTTCAATTGCTCGGCACTCATCTGCCCGGGGGCCGTTTCCCCACCTTCGGAAGGTGAGGCAAAAGTAAATTCTGATCCCAGCAGGGGAGCCGCAAGTCTACTAAGGCGTCCTTCCGGACCCATGCCGAGAACTACCTTCCTGCCCGGATGACTGTAAAGAGAAAAAAGCTTGAGTACATCTTCTTTGGATTGAACCAGTGTAGCAATCTTTGCAAGCACTCCTCCCCTGCTATAACAAGCCTCCAATTTACTTCTCAGCTCCTCCAGAGATGGTGTCCGCTCAAAATCATGATGAGAAAAAATAAGCTCGCACCCGGTTTTTTCTGCACTTGCCATTAACTCCCTGGCAAAGACCTCGGTCGTTTCCAACTCAATGTCCACATATGAGGCCCCCAGTTCAATGGAATCCTTCAATAGTTCAAGCCTTTCCTTTTCACCATAAACTCCTTCACGACAGGTTGCAATGCTTTTGACTCCCGAAGGAATCTTAGAATAGAGTTCCGAAGGGTGCAGTCCAATAAGGTCCAGGCGCAATTCGATCAATTCAGCTCCGCCCTTGAGAACAGGATCCAGCTGGGAAGAATTACTGATGCTAGTACAGATCATGTAGCATTGGTTTTAATTCATCCATGGGAATGGGCTTAACCACCGCAGAACCCGGTCCGTCAAGCAGAATAAAATGGATCATCTCTCCACTCTTCTTTTTGTCCTTGCGAATGTTTGCATATATTTCTTCCGGATTAAGAGCGATCTCCACAGGCAATCCTGCGGAAGATATTACTGATTCAATAAGTTCTGCATCGCTGGAGGAGAGCATACCAAGATTCACAGACAACCTGGAAGCCAGTACCATCCCAAGGGCAACCGCCTGCCCGTGCAATAACTTCTGATCTCTTTCAATGGCGTGACCAATGGTGTGACCAAAATTGAGCAACCTTCTGAGTCCCGACTCCTTTTCATCCTTTTCCACGATTTCTACCTTGGCCTTTACCGAGCGGGTAACCACCTTTTCAAGCACAGCCGGATCAAGAGCAAGCAAGTCCTTCATCTGATCCTTCAGGTAGTGCAAAAAAGGCTCATCCATAATGGCCCCATATTTGATCACTTCCGCAATGCCTGAGATGTACTCTTTATGCGAAAGGGTATTCAGCAGGTCCAGATCACACCACACAAAGGAGGGTTGCCTGATGGTTCCGATCATATTCTTATAGCCATCAAGGTTTACTCCATTCTTCCCGCCAATGCTGGCATCCACCTGGCCTAAGAGGGATGAAGATATAAAGCCAAAGGGTATCTCCCGAAGGAAAGTGGAGGCCACATAGCCGGCCACATCAGTTGCGAGGCCACCTCCGACTCCCACAATAAGTGAAGAGCGATCTGCTTCAATTTTTACCAGATCCCGATAGAGCTTTTCAACGGTCTCCAATGTTTTATAACGCTCCCCTGATGGAACAACCAGGCAGGTATATGGACAGAAAACTTCATTGTGTTCGCACAAGACATTTTCATCAACAAGCAGAATCGGTCCGGGACTTAAATTTGCAAGGCCTTTTGAAAGTTCTTTGCCCACGGAAATAGCAGTATTGCCAGAGGGTGTGTTCAGCTTAATCTGGTGCATGGTCTACTCTTTATTCATAACACTGGTCTGATGGTTGATGGACTCCTGGTGAATGGAACGGAAGAGCTTAACCATAAACTCTTCACTAAGTCCCTTCCTGGTTCCCAGGATAGTCCGGTTCTTTAACATATCATCCCAGCGTTTGGTTTGCAGGATGGTAATATTATTGTCTTTTTTATAATTCCCAATCTTCTCAGATACGTTCATACGCTCTTCCAGCATATTGATTAAGCGATCGTCCAGCTTATCAATCTGATCGCGCAGCCCGGCCAGGGTTAACATGAGCTCGTCGTTCACTTCTGAATCCCTCAAGATGAGACGGTCCAGAATTCCTTTCAAGCCATCCGGGGTTACCTGCTGACTGGCATCGCTCAGCGCCTTATCAGGATTACAGTGAGTCTCAATGATTAAACCATCGAAATTCAGGTCCATTGCCTTTTGGGATATATCCTGCAGGAAATCTCTGTTGCCACAGATATGACTGGGATCGGTAATAATGGGAAGACCGGGAATTCGCCTTCTCAATTCAATGGGAAGCTGCCATTGCGGTGAATTCCGGTAAAGGGTTTTGTCATAAGTTGAGAAACCCCTGTGTATGGCCGCCATCTGTTTAATACCGGCATTATTGATTCTTTCAATGGCACCGATCCAAAGATCCACATCAGGATTGACCGGATTTTTTACCATCACCGGAATGTTAACTCCCCTGAGACTGTCGGCTATATCCTGAACAGCGAACGGGTTGGCAGAGGTTCGTGCACCAATCCAGATAATATCCACACCATATTTCAATGCTTCATAAACATGTTTCACATTGGCCACCTCGGTGGATACCAGCATTCCGGTCTCCTTCTTCACGGTTTGTAACCATTTCAAACCCTCAGAACCAACTCCTTCAAAGGCGTTGGGCCTTGTTCTGGGTTTCCATATCCCTGCCCTGAAAATCCTAATCCCCATTTTTGCAAGGGGGATGGCAGTATTCATGACCTGTTCCTCGGTCTCTGCACTACAGGGTCCGGCTATAAAAATTGGTTTGGTAAACACCTCCCCATCGAACTTTATCGGTTCTAACTCTACATCAACTACCATATTATTTCTTATTCAAATTCGATTTACCATTTTTATATTCACCAAGAATCCCCAGTGATGGAGTAAAGGGCCTGATCGCTTCCAGCGATTTCTTATACATGTCGTAATCG
The DNA here is from genome assembly GCA_029934875.1 of Bacteroidales bacterium. GTDB lineage: Bacteria > Bacteroidota > Bacteroidia > Bacteroidales. The sequence continues at coordinate 5,692 of JAOZLK010000189.1, forward strand.
TTAATCTCCACATCCACGAAAAACATATACTCCCAATCTTTCCCCGGAATGGGCATGGATTGAATTTTAGCCATGTTTATCTCATAAAAGGAAAGGATGGAGAGAATTTTAGAAAGTGAGCCAAACTTGTGCGCAACTGTAAAATAAAGGGATGCCTTATTCACCTCCTCTGTTGGTATCGATACCCCGTTCTCCGAAAGGATCAGGAATCGGGTATAATTCATCTTGTTTGTTTCAATGCTTTCGGCAAGAATCTCCAGGCCATTCTTTTCAGCTGCCAGCCTGCTGGCTATTGCACCGGTATCAATTAGCCTACGCTCTGCAATCTCCTCTGCACTTATGGCCGTATCGATGCTTTCAATAAGCCTGATCTGTGGCAGGGTATCAAAAAAGTCCTGGCATTGCAGAATTGCCATGGGATGAGAATAAACCTCCTTTAGCTCTGATATTTTCACCCCCGGCATGGCAACAAGGTTCTGCTTGATCCGCAGGTAAACTTCCCCGACGATATGCATCTTCGTGTTGATGATCAGGTTATAGTTGGGAATGATACTGCCGGCCAGAGAATTCTCAATGGCCATGATCCCGTAATCTGATTTACGGTCCTGCACAGAGGAAACCATATCCCTGAAAGTGTTCCGGGGCAGGATCTTTATCTCTTCATTTTCAAAATAGTGGTGCGCAGCAATCTCATGAAAAGCACCGTACCCCCCCTGTATTGCAATTGTCTTAGCCATGATTATAAAACAAAAAACCCGACTTCTAGCCGGGTGTCAAATGTATAAAACAAGCCCGACCAGTTAGCTACCAGTAAAAAAATAAAAGTAATATTCGCTGTTACGGACCATTGTCTAATATTAAGGTCGTAAAATTAAGCAATTAATAGCAGATATGCAACGTGTCATTTCAATACGTAAGATATCAGGAGAAATAGTAATCTTTTGTTAATATTGATATCATGAAGATTAAAGAAAGGTATGAAAAAGTCATTGCCTGGTTTACCGAGACCATGCCGGTAGCTGAAACAGAACTCGACTATACTGATCCCTATGAATTGATTGTAGCTGTAATTCTTTCGGCTCAATGTACTGACAAACGTGTAAACCTGATAACACCAGGATTGTTACAGCGATTTCCGGATGTATATGCACTGGCTGCTGCAGAAGTAGGCGAAATTTTTGAGTTGATTAAAAGCTGCTCATACCCCAATAACAAGGCAAAACATCTATCAGGAATGGCTAAAATGGTATCCTCAAGCTTTGAAGGAAGCATACCCGATACGATGGATGCCCTGCAAAAGCTACCTGGCGTTGGTCGAAAAACAGCCAATGTGATCCTTTCGGTTGCATTCAATCAGCCTGCCATGGCAGTGGATACCCATGTATTCAGGGTCGCAGCAAGAATCGGTCTAAGCACCGGGGCTAAGAATCCCTATGAGACTGAAATGCAATTGATCAGGCATATACCCGATAATGATATTTCACGGGCACATCACTGGCTGATTCTCCATGGCAGATATGTTTGCACAGCTCGTAATCCATCCTGTGAGAGCTGTGGACTCAGGCACCTTTGTAAATACGTTGAAAAGAAAATCAAAAGTTGAGTATCATTTTTTTTACATTTGATCAACACGATCCAAATGGTGTAATGAGAAGATTACTCACTTATTTCATACTGCTTTCTCTGCTACTTGTGGGAACATCGGCCTCCACTCCATCCGTCGATTTTCGTACCGGACGTTATAATAATGTTTGTAAATCGCTACAACACGATGTCCTGCTATACTTTGTGTTTGTAGATAGCAGGGGCACCTCTCCCTGGACTGAATTTGATATTCTGACAACAATTGACTCCATCCAGGTTGCGACCCATTGGTTGGAAAGTGAGGCAAAAGCCATGCTTATACCGCTTCATATTAAAACGGACTTCTATATCGGAGACGAATTTACAACCATTCAGAAGAACCTTCCTCAAAGCAGTGTGAATGAAACCATCTCCAAGCTAAAACTGAAAGAAGGCATGAAATCCCTGAGCAGGTGGGGTGATAATATTTCCAAAACAGTTGGAGAATCTCT
>JAOZLK010000005.1 GCA_029934875.1 Bacteroidales bacterium
CAGGGCATCAGTGAAAACCTGGCTCAATTGTGCCTGAACAATGGCTGCCCTGTTGGGAAAATATTGTACTGTATATGTGGTCACTTCAGGAGAAATATTTACGCCACTGAAAGAGTAGGTAACCTTGCATGAAGGAAGCCCCACCATCAGGATCAATAGTAAAATGGCCGGCAGCACCCTCCTTATATTTCTTCTGAGTCTATTCAATGTCGTATTCTTTAATCTTCCTGTAAAGGGTGCGTTCAGAAATTCCCAGATCCTGTGCTGCATACTTTCTTTTCCCATTATGCTTTTCCAGGGCCTTTTTTATCAACTCTTTCTCCTTCTCTTCCAGCGAAAGGGACTCTTCAACGATCTCTTCTGTATCCATGATCCTTTCCTCATCCCTGTTTGACCTTATGGGCGCCTGGGGTACCATCTGGGAATCAGGAGCCAGGGGATTTTCCTCACCCCTTGTATAGAGCTTCTTAATAATCCCTTCATGTTCCTTTTCTATATCACCTCCAACATGCCCGGAATCCATAATCTGAGCCACCAGCTTTTTCAAATCAGTCATGTCCTTTTTCATATCGAACAAAACCTTATATAGGATCTCTCTTTCTGAATTGAATGCATCCTCGCTTACCCCATCCCTGGGGATCAGGGCAGGCAAGCGGCTTTTCTGGTAATCGGGAAGATAGTGAACGAGCACTGTAGCTGAGATTTCCCGCTCCTGCTCAATAATAGATAACTGTTCGGTTACATTCTTAAGCTGCCTGACATTCCCGGGCCACTCATAGTTGAGTATGACCTGCCTTGCCTCTTCTTCCAGTCTGATGGAAGGCATCCTGTACTTCTCAGAAAAATCAGAGGCAAACTTTCTGAACAAAAGTAAAATATCGTTACCCCGCTCCCTCAATGAAGGAATAGTTATGGGAACCGTATTCAGCCTGTAAAATAAATCTTCTCTGAATTTTCCCTTTTTAATCGCAGTAGGAATATCAAAGTTTGTAGCAGCTACAACACGTACATCAGTTTTCAGCACCTTTGAAGAGCCAACCCTCATATACTCCCCGGTTTCAAGGACCCTCAGGAGGCGAACCTGGGTTGAGAGTGGAAGTTCAGCCACCTCATCAAGAAAAATTGTTCCCCCGTCGACCACTTCAAAGTAGCCCTTTCTTGTATCGGTGGCACCCGTAAATGACCCTTTTTCATGACCAAACAGCTCTGAATCGATGGTGCCATCAGGAATAGCGCCACAGTTCACGGCAATATACTGACCGTGCTTCCTGATACCCAGGGAGTGTATGATTTTTGGGAATGACTCCTTCCCTACACCGCTCTCACCGCTAATCAAAACGCTGAGATCAGTAGGGGCAACCTGCCGGGCTATATCAATGGCCCGTTCCAATCCACTGAAGGTCCCTATAATCCCAAAGCGCTGTTTTATCTGTTGAAGCTCCATTTGTTTCTATGACAAAATAACCTGAAAACATGACAAAATTACAATTTATAGCGGATTCAGAAAGCTTTATTCCGATCCTTTGGCTATTTTTGAAATAAAAAGGTGAATCACTTCCTTGGCATTATCCCTGCCCGCTATGCCTCCACAAGGTTTCCGGGCAAACCACTGGCCCTCCTGGGAAAAAAGCCAATGATCCAATGGGTCTTTGAAAGAGCTTCAGCTATTCTGTCACATGTCGTTGTTGCTACAGATGATATCCGAATCAAAGAAGCGGTAGAGGGATTTGGAGGGAAGGCAATAATGACTTCCCCCGAACACAATACTGGAACAGAACGGTGCGCCGAGGCACTGGAACTATTTCAAGTCGAGCATTCCCATGAGTTTACACATGTGATTAATATTCAAGGCGATGAGCCGCTTTTGAAAAAGGAACATCTTTTAGCCCTAAAGGGCTGTTTTAAGGATGCCCAGACTCAAATTGCCACCCTGATCCAGGCCGTGAAGGATACTGAAGACTTAAGCAACCCAAATGTTGTTAAGGTGGTTGTGGACAAGCAGTTCCGGGCTCTCTACTTTTCCCGTTTACCTGTCCCCTTCATCAGGGCAGTACAGGGCGGGGAAAAACCGGATTCCCACACCTTCTATTCCCATATTGGCCTCTACGCCTACAGTACAAAAGTCCTGCGAAAGCTGATTCATCTTCCGACAACACCACTTGAGAAGGCCGAATCGCTGGAACAGCTCCGCTGGCTGGAAAGTTCCTATCCCATTCAGACGGCCATCACTGAACATCCTGCCATGGGTGTGGATACCCCTGAAGATCTTGAAAAGATTGCTAAAATGATCTAACTATTCATGGTGCAGTACATCGGCCGGATTTGAGATCGCTGCCCTGTATGCCAGGATGGAAACAGCGAAAATCGAGATTAGAACCGCGCTCATTGCTGCAATGGCATAAATCCATGGTCTGAAGCCAATATTAAAGGGGAAGTTCTGCAGCCAATGCTGCATAAACAGGTAGGATAAGATCCAGGCGAATACCACCGATAAGCTAACAAGGGAAACAATTTCACGGGAAACATGCAATACCACTTCTCCCACGCTGGCACCCATTGCTTTACGAATACCTATCTCTCGGGTTCTCCGGTGTGTATTGTGAAGGGTCAGTCCAAAGATTCCCAGGCAGGCTATAAAGGTAGCGATGATGGAGAAAAGCGTCGATAAGCGACCGGTCCGCCGCTCCTCTTTGTAGTAACTATCCAGCTCCTCATCCAGGAAGAAGTACTGGAAGGGTGCCTCTCCTGTCATGGATAGCCAGGTTTTCCTTATCTTCTCCATTGTGCTGGGAATACCCTTCCCGGCCACACCCAGCCTGATTGTAATAAACTCGGACCAATCATGCCCCTTCTTCTTGTACCTGATCATGTAGGGCCCAACAGGTTCATATAGCGAGCTGTGGTGAAAGTCCTCAAGAATCCCTATAATCCTCAGCTTGCTGGTATCGCCTTCGAAGGTAGTCTCAAAAATAATTGTGCTGAATGGATCCTCTATTCCATACTCAGTTATGGCAGCCTGGTTGACCAGGATGGCACTTGTATCTCCAGGATGATTGTAGTCAAAAAAGCGGCTTTTCTCTCCCACAAGGCTAAATGCATAGGCATTCATAAAATCCGGGTCCACATAGTTTGTGGCGAAAAGGAAATTCTTTGAGGCCTTTCTACCCTCGATCTGGTAAGTCTCGGTACTATTGTCAAATCCAAGATAGGTGGTGGAGTTGCTGGCACTGGCAACCCCGGGGATTTTTTCCAGTTCCCGGCAGAAAGTCTGAATGCTTGTGCCAAGTGGATAGATCCGTTTAAGTACTACAAGCTGGTCCTTTTCAAAACCCAATTCCTTATTGAGCAAATACCTGTGCTGACTGGCAACAATCAGGGTGCCAACGATAATAGCAACCGATATTGTAAACTGGATTACCACCATTAAGTTTTTGAAAAACAAAGCCTGACGCCCTCCCCGATAGCCACCCCTGAATACCATAACCGGCGAAAACCGGGACATGAAAAGAGCTGGATAGATGCCACTTAATAATCCCACCAAAAGAGCCAGAGATATGAACAGGGGAAGCAGGATTAAATTTCTGTTGGAGTCCATTCTCAGGTTAAGATCCATTGCCCTGTTAAATAAAGGAAGGGATATTTCAACGATCATCAATGCAAACAGCAATGCAAACAGGCTAAGCAGGACCGACTCAATCAGGAATTGCCAGATAATTAAGCTGCGGTCCGAACCGGCCACCTTCCGAAGACCTACCTCCCTGGACCTTGAAGAAGACCTTGCGGTGGAGAGATTGGTGAAATTGATGGACGCAATCAGTAGAATAAAGAAGGCAACCAGGGAAAATATCTTTATATAGAGCCCATCATTTACAGGACGGAAACAGATTTCCATGCCCACTTCAATATCAGGCTGCAGGTGAATATCCTGCAGGGCCTGCAGGTAGACTCCATAACGGTTCCCTCCCGCTTTCCATTCTTCAGGATTAACACCAAGAAATGCCTTCAGTTCCCCTCTGATGCGCTGTTGCATCACCTCATCCATCTTTTGCTCCACGAGAAGGGGATCCGCTCCTGGAGACAACATCACATAGCTGAATATGGAATTCTGGAACCATGTCTCCTCTCGAGAATATTCCAGGGTAGACATAGAGGCTATGAAATCGGCAAAAAAATGGGAGTTCTCAGGTAAGGGTTCTATCACTCCGGTGACCACGTAGAAGTTGCCTTCGCGGTTTACACTCAGGGCTTGCCCGAGTGGGTCCTGATCCCCGAAATACTCCCGGGCCTTTTCATCGGTGATCACTACCGATTTGGGTCTTGTCAGGGCAGTAAGGGGATCTCCCCGTAAAAAATTAATGGTGAAAATATCGAAGATGGATGAGTCGGCAAATAGAAAATTATTTTCAATCCTTTTCTCACCATCAAACCAGATCAGCTGCTGGTTAAAAACATCAAATCGTACGAAATCCTCTATCTCAGAAATCTCATGGGTGAAGGTGGGTGCCATAACCATTGAGGTCCAGGCTCCCCTGAAGCCCTGATCGCCGATCCCTCCGTCAATATATAGCCTGTATATCTGATCGCTATGCTCATGAAAGCGGTCGAAACTCCTTTCCTTGATAATGAAGAGAAGGATCAGGATGGAGCTGGCAAGTCCGATGGCTAAGCCGGAAACATTGATAAGAGTAAATACCCTGTTCTTACTGATGTTTCTGAGAGCAACGGTGAAATAATTTCTCCACATTTAATATACTTTGACTTCAATGAAACAGTTTTCGTGCCACAAAGTTTAAATTCTTGTTATTAAAATGAATAGGGAAAAGGTATTTTGATAACTGCTTTGCGATGCTGTCCGGAAACGTACTTGAGTTGTACGAAATAGAACACCCTGTATCAAAGATTGAGAACAACCCTGAAGGTATAGAGTGAAAACTCTCCCTTCAGTTCCTTAAAAGTATATTCGAGTTTACTCCCGCTTGTCTTCGCCATTTCAATAAAACCCAGTCCGGCACCTCCCTGGGCAGAGAACTTTCCATTGGTGATAATCGATTTGTAAAGATTCTTCAACTCTTCCCTGTTCTGATTATTCACCGAATCAATTTTAGTGCGGAGTGGTTCCACATCACTCTTCTTTACCGGGTTACTGGTGATTAACTCTATGGCTTTGGTGTTGCTATTAATGTTGCAGGTGGGGCAGAATCCATCCTTTTCGGTAAGCTTGCAATGCAACTGATCATTGTATTTTGTAATGTTCTCGAGCGCTTCGATCATCACAGAAATCATCTTCTTGTAAGCCTTAAAGGAGATTTCATTTTCCTGCGATGCGATCTTAAACTCAGACAGCAACATATCGATGGTGCTGAAAGAGAGCGGTCCCTGATAAGACAAGATAGACTTGCTGAACATGGCAACTCACATTAATTAGCAACAATTTAAGAAAAACTCTATTACGATTCCCCGATGTTATTCACATATCCGGAATCGATCAAAAGCTTATCTCCACCATAACTGGCCTCAACGGCCAGGCGGTCGCAACGCTCATTCTCCGGGATGTTGGCATGGCCCTTCACCCAGATAAATGAAACGTTTAACCTTCTGTACACCTCCAGGAACTCAATCCAGAGATCGGGATTCTTCTTATTCTTAAATCTTTTTGCCTCCCAATTGAAGACCCATCTCTTATTCACAGCATCTGAAACATACCGTGAATCGGTATAGACCTTTACCGGAATATCATTCCGTTTCAGAGACTGCAGTCCCCGTATCACCGCCAGCAGTTCCATCCGGTTATTAGTAGTCATCTGGAATCCTTCTGACAACTCCCTCCGGTGCTTACCGTAGATCATTACCACTCCATAACCTCCAGGCCCCGGATTTCCCCTGGCTGATCCGTCTGTATAGATGACTATTTGAGCTGCTGACATGGTTGCATCATCTTATGAGTGTCATCTCTTCAATAAGATGACCGGCTCCGGCAAGCTTGTCTATAAGGAAAAGAACATACCTGATATCCACATTGATACATTTCTGCAACTCGGGCTCAAAGGCGATATCACCGCTCATGGCTTCCCAGTTCCCATCAAAGGCTATCCCAATGAGCTCTCCCCGACCATTAATCACCGGGCTGCCTGAGTTACCTCCTGTGATATCATTGTTAGTGGTAAAGCAAACATTCAGGGAGCCATCCGATCCATATTGCCCGTAATCCTTCTGCTCATACAAGACCTTCAATTTCGCCGGAACAACAAACTCATAGGAATCGGGATCTTCCTTTTGTATCACGCCTTCAATGGTGGTATAATGGGAGTAGCGAACTGCATCCCTTGGAATATAGTCACCCACAGTCCCATAGCTAAGCCTCATGGTAGAGTTGGCATCGGAATAAAAATCCTTTTCTGCCTGCATCTCTATGAGCCCTTTCAAATATAGCCTGCTGCCCGAGGCTGCCTCCCTTTTATAGGCAGCAAGGTCTCCATTGACTTCTATATATTTTCTTGAAGCCTTGAAAGCCTGGTAGGCAGGATCCTTCTCAAGAGCCTTCAGGGATGGCTTGCTGAGAAAGGCATCGAACCTGGCCTCATCCACGACAAAGGACTTCTTAAAATAACGGTCCACATATTTCTCAACATCTCCCTTGTATTTTTCCTTCACCTCTATGATATTGGCGGGAAGGAATTCATCATCCAGTTCTTCGATAAGCAAGCCGATCATTGCGGTCATCACTTTCTGGTCGGTGGGAGGATTATAATCCTTATAAAAATCGGCCGCCTGTTGACGAAGAGCTTCTCTAGCCTCCTCCACCCTCCGGGGATTCTCCTCTTCATTCATCAATGCCTTCTGGAGAGCTTCCAGGTACCTGGAGAAATAAACGGACTCCATACCTCCACCCCTGTTGACGGTTTCAAAGAGATACTGCTGGGCATTTTGAAGGGCCTTTCGATTCTCCACAGATGTGCGGATCTCATCGAGTACATTCCCATAAAGGGCAGCCCTGGCTTCATCCTGCTTTATCCACTCGGTGAACCCGGCTTCCATGGCCTGTTTTTTCTCAAGCACATTCAGGTTTTTCAATCCCTCACTCTGTCCGATGGAATACTTCCAGTAATTTGCCGAATAGGCCATTTTGGCTGCGTACTGAAGCCTGACCTTCTCATCTGAGAGCATATCGGTCAGCTGGATATCCTGTTTGATCCCCCTGATCCGGATTCTGTTTGGATGGGTAATCTCGAGGAGTTCATTGATCTCCCATGATGTCAGGTAACGGTTTGTCCTGCCAGGAAATCCCATCACCATGGCAAAATCTTCCTTTTCATAGCCTTTCAGAGAAACCGGGAGATAATGCTTTGATTTCAGGGGAATGTTTTCCGGACTGTATTCGGCAGGCTTGCCATCCGGGCCAGTATAGACCCTGAACATGGAGAAATCACCCGTATGCCTTGGCCATTCCCAGTTATCAGTATCTCCACCGTATTTGCCGATTGATTCAGGTGGTGCTCCCACAAGTCTCACATCTTTATATGTTTGGGTAACAAAAAGAAAAAACCGATTGTCATTATACATGCTCTTCACCGAGGTCTCATACTCATTGTTGCTCCTGGCCTCAGCGGCTATGGACTGGGAAAGGGACCTTATTCTTGCACGGCGTGCCTGGGGATCCATATCCTCACTCAGTTCATGCTCAAACTGATCTGTAAGCTCCTCCATGCTCACCAGGAAGGTGATAGTTTTTCCCTGATTGGGTAACTCTTCTTCCCTTGTCATGGCCCAAAAACCGTCCCTCAGGTAATCCTTCTCAACGCTGCTGTGATATTGAATTTCATCATAGCCACAGTGGTGATTGGTAAGCAGCAGTCCGTCGGGCGATACCAGTTCAGCAGTGCAAGAGCCCCTGTCAAGAGCCCCAACAGCATCTTTCAGGCTTGCCTGGTTAATGCTATAAATCTGATCGGCTGTTAACTGCAAGCCCATTTCTGTCATCTCATCCATATTCATCTTCTCAAGGAGGCTCAGGAGCCACATTCCCTCATCAGCTTTCACTCTTGCCTGAAATATGGAAAAAACAGCAAAAAGTGCAATTACAATCTTTTTCATCCTATCGTATATATAATCGTAAAGTTTTTGAAATATGAAGAATGCAAATATGGCAAAATCTTTTTTGAAATTGCCTGAGTATGTTTAAGAAAAGGCCAGGGACATCTGATCATCCAATAGCCTGAAACTGCGCCGATGATGCTCACATGCACCCGCGTTCAGAATAGCGATGCGGTGCTCCCTGGTTGGGTATCCCTTGTTTTTGTTCCAGGCATAAGAAGGATATTGCTCATGCAAGATTCCCATATGCTCGTCTCGATAGGTTTTGGCCAGTATGGAGGCCGCAGCTATGGATGCATATATGCCATCTCCCCTGACAATGCAAGCATGCGGAATTTCCCCGATGGGCTTGAAACGATTCCCGTCCACAAGCAGGAATTCCGGCTTTTGACTGAGTTTATCCACAGCCCTGTGCATGGCAAGGATGGAAGCATTCAGAATATTGATCTGGTCGATTTCCTCCACATCTGCCGCAGCAACTGCATATGACAGGGCCTCTGACTCAATAACATTTCTCAGGATTTCCCTGGTCCGGACGTTCAGCTTTTTACTGTCATTTAGCAGGGGATGGGAAAATTCCGGGGGAAGAATAACTGCAGCGGCAAAAACCGGTCCAGCCAGGCAACCTCTTCCGGCTTCATCACAGCCAGCTTCAATGAGGCCCTTATTATAAAAAGCTTTAAGCATCCCTGTCCATTACCTTCTCCATGGATTCCCAAAGCTTGCGGGCTGTGTCGCCCCAGCTGAAAAGATCCCTTCTTTTTCGGCCCTTCTCAATGAGCTCGTCCCGAAGCCCTTTTTCCCTTACGATCCTGATCATGGCATCGCGAATGCTACCGGGACTCTCCGGGGTGGTATAAATTGCTGCATCGCCTGCAATTTCCGGAAGGCTGGTAACTTTCGAGGCAATCACTGGAATTTCGCAACGCATGGCCTCAACAATGGGGATTCCAAAACCTTCGAAATAAGGAACAAAAGTCATGGCCCAGGCAGCACCGATCACCTCGTTCAAACGGTCGGGTGAAAGCCTGCCGGTAAAGATTACATCCTTCTTATTGGGCATTTTTTCCAACTGCTCCTCCATGGGACTGGTAAGAAAGAATTTCTCTCCCACAAGAACCAGCTTGAAGTTTGCCTTGTTCTCATCCTTAAACAATTGAAATGCCTTCAAAAGGTTGGTGATGTTTTTCCTGGGATGGAGACTGCCCACAAAAAGGAAATAGGGACAGCCCTTTGTAATATCATTCCTGACCTCATCAGCCTGTTCAGGAGCCAGTGGATGAAACTGTTCATTGGCTCCATTATAGGCCAGATCCACCAGGTCCTCATTCACGTCGTACTGGTTGATGATGTCCCTCCTGGAATACTCGGACACCGTAAGAATCCTTGAAGCTTTACGGGCATAACGTGGGAAAAAGTAGCGGTAATATTTTCCGGCTACCAGTGGAAGATCTCCGGGGCGGTGCTCAAAGTTTATGTCATGAATCACCTGTAAGGAAGGGACTTTTGAACGCAGGGGAAGAAAACCATCTGTACTGAGAAACAGGTCGGGTTTAATCCTTCTCAGAAATGAAGCCACCCTGCACTCTAACCAGAAATACCATAAAAAGGGGTGCCTTGTAGCAGGCCTCAAGATGACCGGGGTTACATTATCACCAAATATTACTTCGGGACTGTAGTTGCGGTCGAAAAGAAAATAAAAATGAGTTTCAGGATGGGATTTAGTAATTCTCTTAAGCGTCTCAAATGTGAACCATCCAATGCCATCCAGCTTTCCAGGCATTAACAACCTGGTATTCACTGCTATTGTCCGCTTTTTAACTTGCTTGCTCAATATACCCGAAATATCTGGAGCGAACTTATTACATTTGTGTTGAATTAAAAAATATTTTTGCTGCTTTGAAAAAGCGCTTCCTTACTAACCTGGCATTACTGATCCTGTTAAACCTGTTGATCAAACCCTTCTGGTTTTTCGGTATTGAAGTTGGCGTTCAGAATCGGGTAGGTGAAGAGATGTACGGTTTCTACTTCTCCCTGTTTAACTTCGCTTTCATTCTTAATATCCTGCTGGACCTGGGAATTAACAATTTCAATAACCGCGCAATCTCACGTGAATCCGGGCATCTGAAGGATTACCTGGCTGCCATTATTCCCTTAAAACTTGGTTTATCCCTGGTCTATGCCGGCCTTGTGTTTGCAAGTGGTAAGCTTATCGGATACTCTTCAGAACAATTCAGTATGCTCTGGGTTCTGATCGCTAACCAATTCCTGTCCTCATTTATACTTTATTTCAGAAGCAATATCAGTGGTCTGCAATATTTTCGAACCGACAGTCTGCTTTCAGTCATGGACAGGAGCCTGATGATCATCTTTACCGGTCTCTTGCTATGGGGCAATATTACCGAAGAATCTTTTAAAATAGAATGGTTCGTTTACGCTCAAAGCCTATCCTACCTTATTACCCTCTCCACCGTGGCAGTCATTGTAAGGTACCGGTCCGGAGCATTTATTCACAGGATCAACATGAAGCGGTCATTGGAGATTCTGCGCATGAGCTACCCATTTGCCCTCCTGATTCTGCTTATGTCCCTTTTCAACCGGATCGATTCTGTTATGCTGGAACGGCTACTGGAGAATGGAAAGGAAGAAGCGGGAATCTACGCTCAATCGTTTCGTATTTTTGACGCTGCCTCTCAATTCTCCCTCCTTTTTGCAGGACTATTGCTTCCCATGTTTTCCAGGATGATCAAACTGGGTGAAGATGTGAATGAGCTTCTTCGGACTGCACTTCCCTTGCTAATGGTTGCCGGCCTCTCACTGGCAATCAGCTGTAACTTCTACCGCGTCAATATCATTGAGCTCCTTTATATCCAGCCAGCCACACACAGCTCAACCATCTTCGGCATCCTGATGATTGGATTTCTATTCGTATCCACCAGCTATATATATGGCAGCCTGCTTACGGCCAACAACAATCTTCGCCAACTTAATATTGTCGCCGGATGCACAGTGATCCTCAATGTTACCCTGAACCTGATCCTGATCCCACGTTATCAATCAGTCGGAGCGGCCATCGCCAGTCTGAGCTCCCAGGCATTTTACGCCATCGCTCAACTGGTGCTCACACGTAAAATCCTAAAAATCTCCATGAACAGCGACATTATGTTCAAACTGGCCGCTTTCCTTGTTCTGAATACCCTGGTGGGATACCTGACTCTACTATTACCCGGCTGGTTACCCGGATTCCTGGTCCTTCTAACATCATGCCTGGCAACTGCTCTCCTGCTTGGACTGATCCGTCCACGCGAACTCCTCTCCATAGTTAGTAATTAGTTATCCGTTATTAGTGCTTGGTAATCAGTTATCAGTGCTTTGTTAGAAAGTTGTTAATTGTTACGCCAGGGTAAATGGGGCCAAACAGAAGGCAATGTCTATTTTTAGCGAATCAAACATATACCAACAAGGTGGAGAACAAAAAAGACGAAAAACTGCGAAGGACATTCAGGTCCACTCTGTTATTAAATGGCAGAGAGAAGGATGCCTTAGACCTCTATTGTGAAAAGTACAAGATTCGGAATAAATCTAAATTCATGCGTGAAACGATCATGACAGAGATTCTGAAGAAATTTGATGAAGATTATCCTACCCTGTTCGAGTTTGAAAAACCCAACCTTTTCTACACGAAATAGCTTTGCCTGCAGCTAAATCAGCTCCAGTGAATAGATAATCGCTTCCAGCTGCTTAAGCTTTACTCTTTTCTTCTGGTTCGGATGGTAGAGATATCCATCAACTGTAACAATCCGATTTCGGGATGCATCATAAATAGAATGACTGATGAAGGGACCTCCCATAAAGCCGTTTTCCAGTTCCCATAGCCCCCTGAGCTCAACAATGTTCATTTCACCCTTTCGGAGATCGAAAGCGATGGGCTGGTACATCGGGGAGAGCGTCATATATGAATCTTCCCGGGGTCCTTGCACAAATGCCTTTGTAATCTGATTCCGCTTTGCGATCAGCGCCTCGGTATTCAAATCTTCCGGACCGCTGGCAGGATAATCGAAAATCTGGATGACCTGGGAAAGGTCAGGAGCTTCAATGCTCACAGAAGTATACTCATCCTTGCTGAAATCCATATTATAACCTCTTGGAATGGCAAGTCGGACCTGGTGATGATTTGCAATTTCCTGCTGTATGATAGGATCCTTTGAATCCTGGTAAGTAGCCATTAGCCTGCTTCGGTCGTACTGGACCAGGAAATTTTGAATGCGCTCCTCATTCTCTTCGAGCAGTACATGTAATGCTTTGCTATTGGGTGCCTCAAGCTGCACAAGAATCTGAGGTTTTGCCCAGACATTCTCTTTGAACCTTACCTGGGGCTCAAGGCCTGCCTCAATGGTTGTCAGAACAATAGAACGGTGGAACTTAAAGAAATTATCGAATGATGCAGCCGTAATCTGTATCACATCAAACAGGGGCTCAGACTGGGGAAGACCTGCAAGCTCCTCCTTCAGAATATCCTGAAGCAAGGATCCTGCATTGTTATCCCAGTTAAACTTATCCATAACCACAAGTACTTCGCCTGCTCCGCCGGTAATACTAGGCATAATCCGGCCGGACATACCACCCTGTTTACTTGTGGTGTCGCAGGAACTCAACATCAGGAGGAAACCTGACAACACAAAAAAGCCTGTCCACTTCAGTAAACAGGCCTTTATGCATCGGTGGAAATTACTTCTTTCCATCCTTGATCTTTTTTGAATCCTCGGTGTCATCCACGATTACTTCATCATCGTCGTCGTCATCGGCAGTGGCTTTCTTAAACTCCTTCATTCCCTGTCCCACTCCACGCATCAGTTCAGGTATCTTACGGCCTCCAAAGAGCAACAATACCAACAAAACAACAACAACAATTTGCCATACTCCTATTGCAAGGGTTATAAATGCTTCCATTTTTATCTATTATAAGGTTTGAAATACAAAAATAGGTAAATAATCTTTCTATTTATTAAATAATCCAATAACGTCGTTCAAATTTGCATAGAGCAGTAGGGCCAGCAGGAGAACCATTCCCACAATCTGTGCATACTCCAGGAACTTATCCCCCGGTTTGCGTCCACTAACCATTTCAAAGAGGGTAAACATTACATGCCCGCCATCCAGTGCTGGAATAGGAAGTATATTCATAACAGCCAGTATAATAGAAAGGAAAGCTGTCATATTCCAGAAGCTCTGCCAGTCCCATACCGGCGGGAAGATGCTACCGATTTTAATAAATCCACCAAGCTCTTCATAAGCTTTGGTTTTGGGCTTAAACAGCATCTTAAGTTGCTTCAGATAACTCTTGGTGATGTTTACACCATGCTTTATGCCGGCAGGAATTGATTGGAAAAAGGTGTATTTAATGATCACCGGCTCGAAAATCTCAAACTGCTGAACATTTTGAAACCCAAACATCCCCTCAGCACTGGTGGTCACCTGCATATTTAATGTATCCCTTCCACGTAAAATACCCAGATCGAAACCGGCATTCTTTTCACGATTGGTGGCTGCAACAAACTGATAATAGTAATCCACTGAAGTTCCGTTCACCGAAATTATCCGGTCTCCCTCCTGCCCTCCGGCATCCTTTAAAGAGCCATCAACAAGTTTTGATATTTCGCAGGGTACAATGGGTTCCATGGCATATTCAACCTTAAGCAGGCTGGCGGTCATCTCAGCAGGCACCTTGATGTCCATATATTCACCATCACGCTTAACTGAAATAACCTGGGTGTTGTTGACCACGATATCATGGTGGATGGTTCGCCATTTCTCTACAGTAACTCCGTCAAGGGCCAGAATATGATCTCCATCGCGAAGCCCCATCTCATGAAAGGTATCCTCAAACCTGAGGCCGTAGTCGAGGCGATCGGCCGGAACATAGGATTCACCCCATACAAAAAGAACTATGGTATAAATAAAAAGAGCAAGAATGAAATTGACCAGCACACCACCCAGCATGATCAATAATCGTTGCCATGCAGGCTTCGACCTGAATTCATAGGGCTTCGGAGGTTGCTTCATCTGCTCCTTATCCATGGATTCATCGATCATTCCACTGATCTTTACATAACCTCCCAGGGGAAGCCATCCAATCCCGTATTCAGTATCCCCTATTTTCTTCTTGAATAAGGAAAACCCAGCATCAAAAAAGAGATAGAATTTCTCTACCCTGACCTTAAACAGACGGGCAATTAAGAAATGGCCCATCTCGTGTAATATGATAAGAATCGACAAACTCAAGAGTAGTTGAGCGATTCTGATTAAAACATCCATTTTATTTAATTAATTCATGTGCGACCCGCCTGGCCTCCAGGTCTGTTTCAAAATAGTCATCCAGGTTGGGATTCTTGATAAAAAAGGACCTACCCAGCGTACGCTCTATCAGATCTGGAATATCCATAAATCCGATTCTTTTCTCAAGGAATGCATCCACCGCTACCTCATTGGCAGCATTCAGGATGCAGGGCCAGTTACCACCTTTTCCCAGCGCTTCATAAGAAAGTGCAAGATTACGAAAAATTTTCGTATCCGGCAGCTCAAAGTTTAGCTGTGGAAAATCGGTAAAATTCAATCGTTTAAAATCAGAATTCAGCCTGGCTGGATGCGTGAAGGCATACTGGATAGGATGGCGCATATCGGGCAAGCCCATCTGGGCCTTAATGGATCCATCAATAAACTGAACCATGGAATGGATAATCGATTGCGGGTGTACTACAACCTCAATCTGGTCGGGCCGGCATCCAAACAGCCACCGTGCCTCAATTACTTCAAGGCCTTTATTCATCAGGGTGGCCGAGTCTATGGTAATTTTCGGACCCATACACCAATTGGGATGATTTAGGGCTGCTTCGGGGGTGACATTCGCCATTGCGTCCTCCTTCCACCCTCTGAAGGGCCCACCGGAGGCAGTCAGAATCAGCTTCTCAACCGAATACGGTGGCTCACCAGTCAGACACTGAAAAATTGCAGAATGCTCCGAATCAACAGGAATGATATTCACCTTCTTCTCTCTCGCCTCCTTCATGATCAGTTCGCCGGCAACTACCAGGGTCTCCTTATTGGCCAGGGCAATGTGCTTTCCGGCACGAATCGCTTCAATGGTTGGCCTCAGCCCGCTGAACCCAACCATGGCTGTGAGCACAAGATCTACTGAGTCAAACCCAATCACCTGGTTCATTGCATCAGCTCCACAATATACTTTAACAGGGTGGTCCACAAGTGCATCTCTGACGAGCTTATAATGATCCTCGTTCCGAATAACCACCGCATTGGGCTGATGCCGAATACTTTGCTTAATAAGTAAGTCGGCGTTATTCCCGGCTGCCAGAACCTCCACCTCAAAAGCCTCCGGATGGGCTGCGATCACATCCAGGGCCTGTGTCCCAATGGATCCGGTTGAGCCAAGTATGGCAATCCGCTTCTTCCCCATGCTAAAATACGATGTAATCCGCCGGATTTAAAGGCGCTCTATTGTGCCATAACTCAAAATGGAGATGAGGGCCTGTGGTAAGCTCACCTGAATTGCCAACGATGGCTATGGCGTCTCCGGCAACTACTTCCTGACCTACCGATTTGAAAAGGGCGGCGTTATGTTTATATACTGATATTAGTTCATTGCCATGCTGGATCTGGATGACATAGCCGGTTTCAAGGGTCCAGGTGGACATGATTACTGTCCCGTCAAGGGTAGCGTTCACAACCTCGTCGGGTGCTGCCACCAGGTCGATTCCATAGTGTCCTGCAACGGGATCAAACTCACGGGTTACTATGCCGGTAACCGGTGTGAAAAAGTGCATGTTATAGAGATTGAGATTTCCATTTTGGTCTTCCAGAACATTCAGTCTGAATTGTTCTTCAGCTTCAACCTGGCGCCTGAGCAAGGAATCGTTGGCCGAACGATGGAAGGCAATCTCCTGCTGGTTTGACACTCCCGTGGTATCGTTCATGAAATTTTCGGGGGCCTCACCGCTAATGATTCTATTGAGATTATCGAAATACTGATCCCTGATGGACTGCTCATACTCAAGGGAATCGAGTTTCATGGCATTAGAGCGAATATGCTGCCGCATCGCTGCATCCGGATAACCCGGAATTAATTCCCGGATATCGGTATAGGCAACAAGAGAATACACAATGGCTACCAGCAGAATCACAACTATTCCGGCAAAAGTAAAGAGATTCAACCTTGTGAGCCTCATGGTACCCACCTCTTCGTAGGTATCCTCATTCAGCAGTACCACCCGGTACTTGTTGGTCAGTTTACGAAGGAGTTTCCAACGTTTCTTATCTGAATTTTTAATCATGGGGTTTGCGCCGTAAGGGCACAAAGATAATAAGAATCCGGATTCGGTTGTCAGGAGCCAAAATCAAACATGGGAAGAACCTCACGGCGAATGTAATTCTGACCTATTTCCTGCTTCAAAAAGCCATCCCTGATAAGTGCCTCCTCTTCCGCAACAAAAAGCTCCATATGAATAAGGGTCCAGGGTCTGAACTCATATAAGGGATTATCAGATTCCATAACATTCATGGTAATCATGTAGTCTGTCAGGCTTGTGGTATAGCCCACAAATAGTCGATCATGAAGATGTGAATAGAGTACAAAAACTTTATAACTCATATGCTCTGGTTCGTTGACCTTTAAAAGTACTAAAATTTAATGCGTATACGTTGCCAGGCCCGGATTGTTGCAACTAAATGTTTTCTTTCCTCTCCGGAGAGAGCCGGATAATCATCACCACCATAGCCCCATGATGGCATTGCAGTACCCTCCCGCCCCATGGTTATAGTGGCCATAAGGTAGCCATTGGAAGCAGCACTCAGGAGTTCCTGGTTATTCAAGGCAGGGGCTTTGATGCCCTCCCCTGATGGTCCGTGACACTCTGCACACCTGTCGGCAAAAACCTCAGCGCCCTTTATCCTGTCGCCCGGATTACTGCCGGGTAAGATATAGCTGAGAGGCTCCCCTGCCGATTTTCGCATATAGGCAATGATGTTGCTGATATCCTGCATCCCCAACTGCTCCTGGTCATAAACATCAGACGACCAGCCAAACATGGCTGTATGTTCCCGCCCCTCAGCTATGGTACCATGCAGAAAGCGATTGCTCGCCGCGTCGAGAAAATCAGCATTGATAATGGATGGCCCCGTTTCGCCCTCTCCAAAATCGCCATGACAACGGGAGCATAGAAAATGATACCTCATGGCACCCTCTTCCAGATTGGGTGTCGGCAGGTCTAATTCGCCTGCAACCGGCCGGTCTGCGCTCCAGCTTTGGATTAAAGCCAGGAGGTCTCGAACCTCATCTACTTCCAGGTGCCACCATCCTGGCATGGCTGTGTTGCCCCTTCCCTTATGTATGGTTTCTACGATGAACAGATCATTAGCCCTGGCGAGAAAATCATGCTGGTTCAGTGCTACTGCCACATCACCTTTCCCATCCTCACCGTGACAGGTCTTGCATTTCTGATCAAAGAGGCTTATCCCTTCTGCGAGCTTGCCATTGGAAGTAAGTATTGTGGAGCCTTGATCAAAAGCTCCCCTGTATTTTACAAAAGTAGCCGTAGCATCCAGCTCACCCACCTTCATTCCTGAGATGGATGTGGTCCAGCTTCCCATTTGTCGCAAACTTCTCCCCTTTTCCAGGGTAAAACGAATAAAATCTTCTGAAGCCACCCTTTGAAAATCGGTATTACCCACCGAGGGAATCCCTGTGTTATACTCCTTATAATCCTTCCCTTCACCCTGCTTCCCGTGACAGGCCGAACATATATAAGCAAAGGCTGTAGCACCATCCAGGGTGTCCCGCACTCCTTTAAATTCATTTAGAGTTGGCATCGTAAAATAGTCAAAGGGAATATCAGGCCTGGACATGCCCATAACAAATATAGCCAGTGCGTCCAGGTCCTCCTCTTCAAGCTGAATTTGAAGCATCTGGGACCCGGGCGATACCATCTCAGGATCCTTAAAATGCTCCTTCAGCCAATGGGAGACAGTCCGGTCTCCGGAAATATTCTGAAAACTGTATTCGTGTTTGGTCTTTTCACCCTGGCGGGTGAGGTCGGGACCCAGGATCCCCCCCACTTCACGTGCCTTGTGGCAACCCAGGCAACCCTCCTGGGAAAAGATGTATTTCCCCTTAATAAAAACATCCATCCCCTCAATGGCCCCATCCTGATTCTGTTCATTTACGTCAAATATTGCCAGGTGACATTTCCCGCAGGATGCCTGAATGTATGGGTACTCAAGGAGAGGATTCGGCCAGTGGGCAGAGCTGGATCTGCCAAACGCATCCTCCCTGGAAAGCGCCCTTCCCTGTCCGCCATGACAGATGGTACATCCGTATTTCTTCACCGGATGCTCATCCAGGAAGGTACCCGGATGAAAAGTATGGGGCTGGGGAGCATCCTTCATTCTGGAATCTTCGATACCATGGTGGCACGAGATACAGCGATCGACGCGATTAAACTGAGGAAGGTCTACCTGCAGAATACCATTTTCAAAATCTTCACCCTCCTCAAGAAGGGCTCCATAATCCTTTTGCACCCGCCTCCACTCCTTTCCAAATCCTTCATAGGCCCAGGCGCCTATCAGCAAAAGCAATAAAAGGCCTGCAATGATGCTCACTGCCAAAGTAATCCTGTATGTATATCTCTTTTCGTCCATTGCTTCCTATTGAACGGGCCATTGAGCTGCCGACCAGAAAAATTCCCAGTTTGGTCCCCTGAACCAGATTCCAACAACTGTAAATACTACAAGTGCAACAAAAGAGCAGGTGAATAGAACAAGGGCCCCCATCCTGCTTGATTTTTTTCTGCGCTTTACCATTTCTGCAGCCAGAATAAACAACCCAGCTGTAATGGTGGCCGGATTTATCAGCAAAACAAACCATTGAGAAATGCCCGGGATCCAGTCTTTCAGCCAGCCAAAACGGATCAATACAAAAAGCTGAAGGACCACAGCGAGAAGTGCTGCTCCGGCCGACCATAATACCAGTTTTTTGCCTTCATTCCCTGAAAACCATTGCCCCACGTATTCATCCTCCCTGTCCTTATAGGGGATTGAAAAGAGAAAAACCAGGTAAAGCACAGGTATTAGTAAACCTCCTGCAAAGGCGGAATAGGAAACCAGTTCCTGGATTCCCAAAAAGTACCATGGTGATTTTGCAGGATTGTCCGGGTGTGCCGGGTTAGCCTGTTCCAGCAGGGGAGCATCGGCAAAAATGGCCACCAGCAAAACCACAGCCACCACTCCAAGCAAAAGAGCCAGTTCGGTCCACATCAGCACGGGCCAGGCAAGCAATTTATTTTCGGTTCCCCTGTCCTTTAAATAGCGCACCGGTCTGCTCAAACCTCCATCTTTACGGATGCGCCAAAAATGAATGGCCATCAACACAATAATGGAGAGAGGCAGAAGAATTACATGCAAGGCAAAAAACCTGGAAAGGGCAGGCTGACCAACACTCTCTCCTCCGATTAGCATTTTCTTCAGGAAGCCTCCCGGATCAAAAAAGCTTGTGATTCCTATAAGATCGGTCAACTCCCTTGCTGAAGCTGCAATGTTCGAACCAATGGTAACCGCCCAATAGGCAAGCTGATCCCAGGGTAAGAGGTAGCCGCTGAAATTACTGAGCAGGACTATGACCATCAGGGCTACACCAATGACCCAGTTCAATGAACGCTTTCCCAGGTAGGAACCGGTATAAAATACCCTGAGCAGGTGAAGGAATACCACGATCACCATACCCTGTGAGGCCCAACGATGCATATTACGGATAATTCGCCCTCCGGGAACCAGGTAAACAATATCTTTCACCGACCGATAAGCGGCCTCCACAGAAGGGGTGTAATAGATTATCAGGATCAGGCCGGTGAATACCATAATCAGGAAAAGGAAGCCAAGGATGATCCCCAGCCCGAAGGTATAGGTGGGCTTCATGGAATGAACGTGAACACGCGTGGCATGGATATGCAGGAAAAAGTTCCGTGTGATGATCCCTGCTCTTCTTTTTCGGTCCGGATCGCCCGTCCTGTCTGCTGTTGATCGCTCTATATCTTGCTCTTTTGCAGACATTATCAGGTGTTTGTGAATTTCTCGTCAGCCGCTACGGTCTTACCGGGATCAATTAACACCTTTCCATCAGAACTTTTATTCACACTGAACCAGGACAAATCCCGAGGGGCTGGCCCTGAAAGGACCTCTCCCTGACTATTGTAGCAGGAACCATGACAGGGACACTCAAAACCATCGGTAGTGCTTTCAAGGGTACAACCCAGGTGGGTGCAGATGGCCGTAACCGCCCTTATTCCTTCATGATCTCTGTATACAAAAAGCTTGTGCTCGTCAATATAGGTAAAGGTGTCCACCGGGAAACGTGCTGAATCCCCCAGGGTGATCCGCCTTTTTTTTCCGGCGATCCTGGGAAAAAACTGGCGAAAATAGCTCAAAGCTGCCACTACTCCGGTGCTTGCCGCAAGTATCAGAGCCGTTTTATGTAGAAATTGTCTGCGTATCATTTTTGCGATTCTAAATTATATAGATTCTTTTTGAATAGGGTACTTAAATCCTGCGATTTCTCTAATTTATATACATTTGAAATTAATCATTTCGAGTTATTTAGCCATGAAAGTTGGAGTTATTCCCAAACTACTGTTGACGCTTATTTTAATCGCCGCGTCCCTGATTACATTAATAAACTGTAAACGTGATGATTCCGGGAAGAAAAACCTGAACAATGGCATCAGTCCAACAGTCGAGGCCAGGTATGTGGGTCGGGAAAATTGCAAAGAATGTCACGAGAAAGAATTCAATCTTTTCCAGGGATCGGATCACGACATGGCAATGGACACTGCAATTGAAGAGACCGTCCTGGGCGATTTCAATAATATTAGCTATACACATTTCGGGATCACCTCCAGGTTTTATAAGGAGGATGGCAAATACATTGTGAATACTGAAGGGCCGGATGGCTCCATGATTGACTACCAGATTTCATATGTGTTCGGGGTCAGACCTCTCCAGCAATACCTGATTGAATTCCCCGGCGGCAGATACCAGTGCCTGCCCATATGCTGGGATACCAGGCCGGATTCCGTGGGTGGCCAGAGGTGGTATCATATATACCAGGCCGAACGGATTCCTCCTGAGGATGTGCTTCACTGGACAAGGGTAACTCAGAACTGGAACTACATGTGTGCAGAGTGTCACTCCACCAACCTCAGGAAGAATTACAATTACAGTGAGAAGGCCTATCATACCACCTGGAACGAGATCGACGTTTCATGCGAGGCCTGCCACGGTCCGGGTTCCGTTCACATTGACTGGGCTCAAAAGGTGGAAAGTGGAAGCAGTCCGGACATCTACCCGGATATGGGACTGGTACTAAGACTGATGGATACCGACAACGCTACATGGATCTTTGATCCGGATTCTGTAACGGCCCGCAGATCGGTTCCCAGGCAGTCGGATGAACTGGTTCAAATGTGTTCAAGGTGCCATTCCCGGAGGGCTGTTGCAACAGAGGATTACTACCACGGAGGATCACTTTTGAATACCCATTGGCCCTCACTCCTGGAGGAGGACCTCTATTTTGCAGACGGACAGATTCAGGACGAAGTTTATGTTTATGCCTCCTTCCTGCAAAGTAAGATGTATAAAGCCGGTGTGGTTTGTAAAGACTGTCACGAAGCTCACAGTGGAAAAACCTTTGCCCAGGGGAATACTCTCTGCTACCGCTGCCACATGGCCAGCGAATACGGAACGCGCAAGCACCACTTCCATGATCCAAGCAAGGAGGGAGCAAGCTGTACCGAGTGTCACATGCACGAAAGAACCTACATGGTGGTGGATCCGCGCCGTGATCATAGCATTCGGATCCCCAGGCCCGACCTGTCCGACAAACTGGGAACCCCCAATTCCTGCAATCAGTGCCATCCCGAGAAAACGACCAAATGGGCCAGCGACTACCTTAGAAAATGGTACGGTCAGGATTTACTGGACCAGGAACATTATGGAGAGATTTTCTGGGCAGGCCGGCAACGCTACCCTGAGGCTGAAGAAGGATTGCTCAGGCTGGCGTCTGATCGGGAGCTTCCTCCCATGGTAAGGGCCAATGCCATCTCCCTGCTTTCAGGGTACAGCAGTCCCTCTACGGCACAATTGCTTTCATTGATGATCAATGATTCAAATCCGCTGATCAGGTATGCAACACTGACCGTGGCTCAATACGGAGAAGCAGAATTTATAAGGAACCTGGCTGTTCCAAGGCTGAGGGACAGTATCAAGCTGGTAAGAATGATGGCGGCAAACTCGCTTACTGCTGTTCCTGGAAATCTGATTCCTGAAGGGTCAAAGGAACTGCTGAACAAGGTACTGGTAGAGTACAATGCATCTCTGATGATCAATGCCGATCACCCCAGCACCCACCTCAACTTCGGGAACCTTTACCTTAATACCGGCAATTATGAAAAGGCTGAGGCTTCTTTTAAAGAGGCCATAGATCTTGAGCCAGGCCTGGTGGGGCCCTATATCAACC
>JAOZLK010000190.1 GCA_029934875.1 Bacteroidales bacterium
GCAACAGCTGGCGCATGACAATATTACCAGCCTTATTGGCCAGAATGAATCGGGGAAAACCTCTCTACTGGAAGGACTCAAAGCCTTTCATGACGGACAGCTTATCGAGGACATGCTCAGAAGTGACCTTTCTCTTCCCAGGGTAAGTTGTCAGTTCAGGCTCTCAAAAAAGGACCTGGAGAAACATATTGAGCTTAAAAAACTCGATCCGAAAGTGAGACAGGTCCTTGGAAGTCTGGAAAACCTGTCCATTACCCGGGTATGGGAGGATGATATGGATTCCTACCTGGAAATGGGAGCCGAAATTCATGATATATACCAGGAAACGCTGGAGAATGTCAGGGAACGTGAAAATTTAATCCTCCAGAAGCTTGAAGAAATGAACCGGGAAGTGGCCGTTGTTACTGCAGCCTTTGACAAGGCCTCGGATGACTGCGAACTTACCATGGAGAAAGTAGATTCCGTGAAACAAAGTATTAGCGAAATCAAACGTGGAGGAAGGAGGTTCACAACACGGGAGAAACGAGAAGAAATCAGGCGTGAGGTTGGAATGGAGGAAGAAATGCTCTCCAAACTAAGCGAGGTACTCGTCCTTAAGAAGAAAACACTTGATGACAAAAAGGAGGCTCGCGATGCTTTTGGCATGAAAGTGAATGCCGGAGGGAACCTGGAGGAATTTAAAAAGCAGATCGATGAAAGTGTTCAGGAATTGACCTCCACCCAGGAATCACTCAGGGAAATCCTGCAAATGACAGGAATGTACCCCAATGAAAAGGAGCAAAGAGCCGCTGAGATCAGGGAGGAAATCTGCAGGGCAGATATAGAAAAATTGAAGAATGATATTCAAAACCTGAAGAGACTTTATGATACCCACCTTCTGAGCCTTGAATTTGTATTTCAGGGAATGACCTTCGAAAGTGCATTAAAATCGGCTGGGAAGGAAATCGAATTACGCAAAAAGTACATGGACTCAATGGAGCTGGCCCAAAATTTATTCGCAGCTCTTCCTGAGTTTGAACTCTTTGAAGATTTTTCTTCGCTTCTTCCGAACCGCATCGATCTGGAGGATATCATCCGGGCAAATAAACGGGCGGAAGGATATAAAGCTGCCATCAATTTCCTGACCATTACCGGTCTGGAATACTCCTTCTTTCAGCAACCATCCAGCCGGATTCTTAAACAAAAGATTGAAAACCTGAACGGAGAGCTTACCCTGAATTTCCAGGATTTCTGGCGACAGAATGTGGGCAAGAACAATAAGATAAAGATCAATTTTGAGCTGTCTCATTATGATCACACCAATCCGGAAAAAAGCGGGAAGCCCTTTATTGAATTCTGGATCAAGGATGAGAAGGAAAGGCTCTATCCAAAGCAAAGAAGCAGGGGTGTTAGGTGGTTTCTTTCATTTTTCCTCGAGCTAAAGGCCACCGCCATGGACCAAAGCAAGAAGAATAAAGTCCTGCTTATCGATGAGCCGGGAGTGAGCCTTCATGCCAGGGCGCAGGAAGATGTACTAAAGGTATTCGATGATATACGCCAGAAAATGCAAATCATCTACACGACCCATTCACCTCACCTGGTTGATGTAGACAAACTATATCGCATCCTTGCTGTCCAGAGAGCCATTGAGGATGATATGAGAAGCGAGACCCTTGTCTTCAGTGCCCGCACCTTAAAGGCGGCAACGGCCGATACCCTTTCCCCTATTTACTCAACCATGGGCGCGAGGCTGAGTCAACAGGAAATTGTTAAGTCTTATAACAACGTCATTGTCAAAGACCTGGCAAGTTTCTATTTCATGAAAGCTATTATCGCCCTCACCGGATTTAAAAAAGAGTGTTATTTCCTGCCGGCAACAGGGACCGATAGTATTCCTATGATGGTCAATATCCTGATCGGCTGGGGCCTCGACTACATTGTTTTAAACTTTGCGAATAGCGAGGAACATGCTGTTCATGATCGCCTTATGAAGAATCTCTTTGACAATAAGATCGATCTGGCATCTGAGAAGATGCTGTTTATGGAGGATTTTCCTGATGCGGAGGATCTTTTTTCCACCATCGATTTCAAGAAGCACGTGGTGCAGGTCAGGGAAGGAATTACTGTTAAAAACTCGGATTACCTGAAGGACAATAACTTTTCCCGGGCGGTTCTCTCTTCCAAATTCCTGCAGGAAGTAACAAGCGGAAGTATTAAGGCTGAAAACCTGGATGAAGAAAGCCGTGAGAACCTTGAAATGTTTGTTAAAAAACTTGCAGCCAAATTACGATGAAATTACGAACCCTGTTTTTCGCACTGCTCAGCATCAGCATCACCCTCATAAGCGCCCAGGATACGCTTCTTCTTTTTCATCCTACAGCTTATAACCTTGAACTAATCGAGAGCCTCCATCAAAAGGATGTGTTCAAGCTGGATGCTTACCACGTGCTTGGGGTTTTCCACTCCAGGGAAGCCTACAACTATGAAGCCGCTTATAAGAAGGCCTCAGAGAATCCGGATGCCAACTTCTCTCTCGTGGAAATAAAAGGGGAGCTACAGGCGGGCGAACTCTACGAATCCAACCCTTGCACGGATCAATTCGAGCAGCTGTTCAGAATATCTAAGGGAGCCCTCTTCATGGGTGGACCCGACATACCCCCTGTTTTATACAACGAAGCAGTTCATCTTTTGACCCAGGTTAGTGATCCCTTCAGGCACTACCTTGAGACTTCCTTCATTTTTCACCTTCTGGGCGGCAAGCAGGATGGTCATTGGATTCCCTGGTTAGAAAGCAGGCAAAATTACCTGCTCAGCGGGATCTGCCTTGGTATGCAAAGCATGAATGTGGCCACCGGTGGCACCATGATTCAGGATATTCCCACAGAGGTATACGGAGTCTGGAGTGCCGAAGATGTTTTGAAGATGCCAGCCGACCAGATGCACCGGAACTACATGGAAATGGTAGAGAGCGATTGTGGATCTTACACTTCCTACCATTTTCACCACCTCAGCCTGGAAAAGGGATCTTTTCTTCAGAAAGACTTGAAATTCAAGAATAAAACGGCACCTCTTGTGTTGAGCAGTCATCATCAGGCCATTGAAATTCCCGGCAAGGGATGGAAAATCTCTGCCTCATCCATGGATGGAAAAATAATTGAAGCGATTGAACACGAACTTTACCCACATGTTTTTGGGGTTCAGTTTCATCCCGAAAAGCCGGGTTTGTTTGATCCAGAAATCATTCACCCGCTGTCATGTGACAAGCAAATCTCTTTCCATGAAGAAATTAAGGATGGTGATTCTTTCACTTTCCACAAAGCATACTGGGATTATCTTGGACGAATTCTTCAGAAAGCAAGGAAGTAAGCCTCATTCAATCTCACCTCATTCAATCTCAATAAAGCTGATATCCAGGTCCAGGATGGAGGCATAATACTCTCCCCTTTCCAGAATATCATCATCACCCTCCTCATAAACCCAGTTAATATTCAGCTTATAGCCATCATTTTCCACTTCCTTAAGCTTTTTGAGCAAGCGAAGCATATATTTGGAAGTTCCGCTATTAAGGTACTCCATCTCAATATCAACGACCGTATGTGATGGGGGTGCAGAAGAAAAGGCGATGATCCAATCAAGAATGTCTTCATAAAAAAGCGACACATCCTCAGGAATGGAACGACCCTTAAATTTAATTTTACCGGAAGGATCCAGCAATACGTATGGCGTCTTCTGAGTCGGCTTAAACTCTAGTTTGTCCATCCTCGGTTGAATTTCTATTCCAATATAATAATTTTTTAAGTATATCAGAAATGCATTCTGGCCAAAGGAGCAATCTCATCGGAGGCAAATTCTCCTTTTAGATATCTGTAGTAAGCGCTTATTCCTATCATTGCAGCATTATCGGTTGTAAACCTGAATGCAGGAAGGTGAAGTTTCCATCCCTGCTTTTCAGCTTCCTCGCTTATTGCGGACCTCAATCCCGAGTTCGCGGAAACGCCTCCCGCAAGGGCGATCTCCCTTACCCCTGTTTTCTTTGCAGCCCTTTTTAACTTGTTCATCAGGATATCAACAATGGTATATTGCAAAGATGCAGCCAAATCGCTGCGGTTCATTTCGATGAATCCCGGATCCTCCTTCAGCTGATCTCTGAGAAAATAAAGAAAAGATGTTTTTAATCCGCTGAATGAGTAGTCAAAGCCCTCAAGGCGAGGCTTGCTGAATTTGAATCTAAGGGGATCTCCCGAGGCAGCAAGGCGATCCACATGAGGTCCGCCAGGGTATGGAAGGTCCATTAGTTTTGCACATTTATCGAAGGCCTCTCCTGCCGCATCATCAATAGTCCGGCCAATGATCTCCATCTTGTGATGATCCTTTACCAACACCAGCTGGGAGTGTCCGCCTGACACCAGCAGACATAGAAAGGGAAATGCAGGAGCGTGGTCCTCTCCCCCGCTTTCCAAAATAAAGTGAACAAGTATATGAGCCTGGAGGTGATTTACCTCAATCAAGGGGATTCCAAGCCCGGCACTAAATCCCTTTGCAAAGGAGGCTCCCACCAGCAGGGAACCCAGTAATCCGGGTCCGCGGGTAAAGGCAACAGCATCGATTTCCGAAGCCTGAACACCAGCCTGTTTAAGCGCAGTGTCAACAACGGGTACAATATTTTGCTGATGGGCTCGTGAGGCAAGTTCAGGCACCACTCCCCCATACTTTATATGTACATCCTGCCCGGCAATAACATTGGATAGTAATACTCTGTCTCTCAATACAGCTGCAGATGTATCATCACATGAAGATTCAATGCCAAGAATGACCGTGCCCATGACAAGTTTTTTTACTTTTGTAACATTCGGATAATTGAAGAGGACGAAGGTATCAAAAAGTTAGCTAAAATAGGATTGATCATAGTTCTGGTGCTGCTGGCCATTCCGGCCTTATCACTCCTGTTTTTGCAAAACAGGCAGGTACAGACAAAAGTCAGTAAATACCTTACCGAGCAGCTTGCCGCAGAACTGCAGGTCCCTGTCTCCTTATCATCCGTTAGCTACTCTTTCTTTCGAAGGGTCCAGGTGAAAGATCTCTATATAGAAGACCTCAATGGTGATACGCTGGTATATATTGGTCTCGCCAAAATCAGAATCAAACAGTTAAGACCTGATCCTAAAGGACTTACCATTAAGAAAATTACTGCTGAGGACCTGTACATGAACCTGGTTATTGACAGCTCCGACATTGTTAATATCAAGTATTTTACCGATCGGATAAAGAATCCTCACAGACCTCCCGAATTGAAACCCAGGATTCACATTGCTGCGATTGAGCTGATTGACTCCCGCTTTTCCCTGTCTAAAATGGATCCTAAAGAACCCAGAACGCCACTCAGCTTCAGCAATTTCCACATGAGGGACCTCCATATCCAGGTAGAGAATCTCGAAGTGGCCAGGGATACAGTAAGGATGGAAGTTAAGTCCCTCCATGGAGTTGACAGATCCGGCTTTATATTCGAGAAGATTGTAACTGATATGTCCATAAGCAGGGATCATATGCATTTTTATGATATAGCTGGACTGGTAGGAGAATCGGAATTGAAGGTAGCTCTGCTGACCTTCAATTTTGAAGCCTTCAGTGCTTTTAAGCATTTCTCTTATGAGGTTGACCTGGGATTCATTACAGAGAATTCCCGTCTCCGCTTGAACGATCTTGCCTATTTTGCTCCTGACATCCCCTCTGAACTCCTGGATGAACTAATTGTTAAGGGGGAGGTGCATGGAAAACTTAATGATATGAGAGGTGAAAATCTGACCATCACCTTTGATGACCGAAGCTCTTTGGCCTGCGACTACAAGATGATTGGTCTTCCAGATTTCAACAATACATTTATCGATTTCAACATCAAAAGGCTGAGTACCACTGTCAGGGCCATTAATCGGATTGTGGGATCCAGGACCGACTCAGTCACATCAATGTACCCGTGGAGCAACCTTGGGGACCTTGCTTTTACAGGAAATTTTACCGGGTATCCAGACGATTTTGTGGCCTCCGGGCTCCTGGGCACAGACATGGGCAGGATGGAAATGGATCTCTCGTTTAAACCCGACAGCATCCGGGGAGTGGATTTCCTGGGAAGGCTGAGGACAAAAAATTTCAAGCTGGGAAGCTTCTTCTCACAGGAAGAGAAGCTGGGTGAACTGGATATGGATGTGTTTACAAATGGTTCTATCTTGAATCGCCAGATCAGGGCAAGCCTTGAGGGGACTATCGATACCCTGGAGATCTTCTCTTATGCCTATAGCAATATAACCCTCGACGGTGCCTTCACCAACCATACCTTCGAAGGAGGATTCAGTATAAGTGATCCAAATATAAAAATGGATTTCCAGGGGAGAACCGACTTTTCAGGGGAGGTCCCTGTCCATCGTTTTACTGCAGATGTTGCCCGGGCCCGGCCCTTTTATCTGAATCTTCCTCAGAAAGACCCGAATTATTTTATCTCTTTTCTGGCTAAAACAGACCTTTCGGGCGGCTCCATTGATGATTTGAACGGTGAAATCGTACTGATCAACAGCCTTTTTGAAAAGACCAATGCCCAGGTACAGGTTTACGACCTTAGGCTCACCACAAGAAATACCCCGGCGGCATCCCTGATCCAACTGCGTTCAGGAATGCTGGATGCCGACGTTACCGGTCAATATAAGCTATCAGCCCTCCCGGAGGCCTTTCGAAATCTGGCGGACCATTTTCTGAACATAAACCCAGCTTCAGCTCCCCGGACCGACACATCCAACTACTTTGTTTTCAAGGCAGATGTAAAGAACATCAATCCTTTTCTGGATTTCTTCTACCCTGGACTGCAGGTAGGAAACCACAGCAGCATCTCAGGCTCTTTTGACCCCTCAGATACTGAGATAAGAATGGACGGAAGCTTCCCCAGCCTGACTTTTGGAGAAAACACCTGGTTCAATGTAAACAGCACGCTGAAAAAGGAAAATAACAGGCTTATTTCCCGAATAGAATCAGACTCTACCATTCTGAGCGGTGGATTTATCCTTTATAATCAGGATTTTTACCTGACAGCTGGAAACGACTTAGCCACCCTGGATGTAAACTGGGCAAGTAACAGTGGTCCGGAATTCAGTGGAGATATCGGTTTGCAAGGTACATTTCGCTCCGATTCTGCATCCCTGCTCGGCTTTATGGTAGAAATGAATCCTGGTAGTTTTGTAATGAATGACACTCCATGGATGGTGGAGGCGGCAAGCCTGTATTTAAAAAAAGGCTACCTGGATCTGAAGGATTTTGAAATCAACAGCCTTGGTAAAAAGATCATGGCCTACGGGATAATTTCCCCGGATGAAAAGCAGGATTTCACCCTGGAACTCGAAAACCTTAAACTTGATCAAATAGGAAGACTGACCGGATTTAATATGGATCTGGAGGGAGAAGCCACCGGAAACATGCACTATATCAGGATTGATTCAATCCCCATCATTGTCTCTAACCTGGAAATTGACTCCCTAATTTTGAACCAGCAGTTGCTGGGTACAACTAAGCTCGATGCGAACTGGGATGATTCAGGGCAAACCCTGAATATTGCTCTGACTGCCGATAGAAGTGGACAAAAGGTGGTTGAGGTCAGCGGTGATTTTATTCCAGGTACCAAGGCCATGGATTTCAACATCAGGCTCAATGACTTCGATCTCACCTCATTAACTACCTACATCGGGGAGGTGGCA
>JAOZLK010000191.1 GCA_029934875.1 Bacteroidales bacterium
AAATGCTTCCAAACATGGGATGACAGTTGGAATAAGTGTTGTCGCTCTCCTGCCAGGTTTCCCATATGGTAGTGGCTCCCCTGTCGATCATGTGTCCCCATCCCGGATATGATGTGCTGTTGACCACATCAAAAACCAGCTCGGGCGAGCCGTATTCCGAAAGTGCTTCAAGGATATACTTGGTTCCGAAAATGCCGGTGTTAAAGTGTCCGGAGGGACCCCTGTTTAAAGCTAAAATCAAGGAATCCGCTGCGGCAACAATTTCCTCTTCGGGTATAATTCCGTGATACAGCAAGGTGGAGTAAAGGGTCTGCCGGTTTATTTCCCCCACGGAATGGACATCCCAGAATTCCGTCTTGATCAGCTTTTTTAAACGCTGGGCCAGTGCCTCATAATGTCTGACACCTTCAACATCCTCCATAAGTCCTGCAAAAACAGCCATAATGCGGGCACATTGCAGGTAATGCGCTGTCCCGGTCAGCTCCACGGGAACCGGCTCAAGGGACTCATGATCACTCAGGCCACGGTCCACGATCCAATTAGGATGTAAACGGGCCACCTTTTCCATCCATTGACTGTTCAGTTCATACAATTCTTCGATGAGTCCGGTGTCTCCGTAATACAGGTAGAGGTAATACTGGGTAAGAAGATAGGCCGATTCCCAGCTAATCCCGCAATACGCCACCCCGGCAAAAGGTGCGGTATCCACAAAGGCAGAATCATTCATGGCATCCACCCAGTCGTATATGGTTTTACGGTAAAATGCCTGCATGTCGAAGTTATATATAAAGGACTCGCTGGTGGCATTCACATCACCTCCGTAGCCAAATTTCTCCCTGGCGGCACAATCGGATTGAACACTGACCAGGTTGGCGCGAAAGGTTCTCACGGTGGCTTCCTGAATGGAATTCAGCAATGTCGAAGAAGAAGAAAAGCTATTGGGGGCTTCCAGGTCCGAATGAATAAACAGGCCCCTGATATCAGAGAGCCCCAGCTCCCTGGATAAGCCTTTGATTTCCATATACCTGTAGGTATGATAGGTAAATGAAGGAGTGAACCAGACCGGTGATTTATCCCCCAGTACGTAGAGATCCTTCTGCCAGGCAACTTCAGGAGCACCCGGTCCTCCTACACCACTGCGTTTAATCTGGCCGATCACGGTGGTCATGGGATTCACATTGCCATCGGGGTAGATCCGTTCACCAAACCTGAAAAAGATGGTATCGCCCCTGTTTCCTCTTAATCTGATCTTATAAGTCCCGGTAAAATTCACCCCCATATCTACCAGGTACACTCCCTCTTCAGGGGAAGTAATTCCGATTGGCCGGATTTCCCGGCTTATGCGGACAGGTGGGAAAAAACTTTCCTGCAGCTCCCCCCCCGGTTTAAAACCCGGCCTGGCCGATTCCCAGGAGGAATCATCAAATCCGGCTTTGTCCCAGGCCCTGATCTCCTTCCGGGCATCATAGGTGACTCCCAGGTAAACACTGTTCCGGGTAAGCGGGCCAAAATTGTATTTCCAACCCTGATCTGATACAATCTCCTCAGACCAGCCATTTTTGTAGGTGATTTGCAGCCTGGCGATAAAAACCGGTTTACCAACCTTTTTCATATCCTCCCGTAAGTTCCTCCGTCCCCATTTCCTGAGGGGCAGGGGATTGTAAAATCCGTTTCCAAGCAATACACCCAAACAATTGCCACCCTTGTGCACCATGGAGGTGACATCGTATTCGGTATAATAGATCCTTTTGCTGTAGTCGGTCCAGGCCGGATCAAGCACATTGTCCCCCACTTGTTTTCCATTTATTGTGGCCTGGTAGTAGCCAGCGGCTGTAATATAAAGCCTGGCATGCCGGACAGCAGATGACAATTTGAACTCTTTTCTGAACTGGGGTGCCGGCCAATCCAGGTAGAACAGTGAATCGCTGGCAGGCAATGGCCGTCCATCTTCGATCCACTGGGCCCTGGAAATTGCGCTGAATCCTTTATGATCCCTTTCTGGCTTCTCCCTCCCGCAGGCAATAAGAAGGAAGATGGCCAGGATCATATATGCCTTAGTGTGTCTCATTTTATAGTCAATATATAAGCAAACGCTATTTCATGATCGTTAAACCGGTCCAATAGCCTGAATCCGTATGGAATCTTAGCACATAAACCCCTTTCGACAGGGTATTCGTTCGAATCTCAAGCCTGTCCTGATGATGAGCTTTCAGGCCAAAAAGCTTCTGACCTGTGATGCTGAATATCTCCACAGCGCTGAGTTCATATGCATTGGAAATCCGGACCAGTTCATTCACCGTATCATAGTAAACCTGGATATTCCCCAGTTCATCAGGTGTTCCTGTTGAGCTTATCGTCTCCTGGCAGCTGGCATAAACTACGGGGGCAAGAGCCAGGTCCTCATCCGGCACTGTTAACAATCTGAATCCAACTGCACTGGCACATTCTAGGCCTTTTAGCTCCTGTTTTTCTCCAGTATAGTCGGAGTTTTCATCGGGCCCGGTCTGGTAACCAAAAAAGTATTTTACTTTGCTATCGGGCTCCATAAGACCGGTGGCAGAATAGATTCCATCACCATCGTCATCCCTCATGACCCACCATGATGCCCAATTTCCAAATGAAACCCATACGCCACCCGGTTCATACAAATCCTGGACCTCATTCATATCTACCTGGAAGGTGATTTCCGGCATAAAGGGAGAGAGCAGGCAGGAGGCAAAAAAAACGGCGGGCAGGGTCTGATTCCTGGACTCAACAGTTAAGGTTCTGTATCCTTCCTCATTCACACAAACTTCGCCCTCCATAAGATCCTGTTCATCCACGAAATCCTTTTCCAGATCAGGACCATTCTGATAGGAAAAGAAATATTTCACTTCGGTACCGGGATCAAAATTAAGCGTACAAAGGTAGATTCCATTACCACTGCTATCTTCCATTGCCACCCGGGATTCAGGTTCTGCCAGGTGAAGTCTGACCGCTCCCCCTTCATAAAGATCCTCTTCCTCAGACAGGTTCAACTGGAAGGTAATGCCTGGATCTGTGCTTGCATTAGGATCAAAATGATCCATATACATGGTGTCGCTGCCGATCGGATCCAGCCATTCCTTGAGCCTGGAGCTATCGCTTCCGCCTCTGTCCCAGCTCCAGTCAAAGCGACCCCAGTAATTGATCAGATCCACATCATCGCACCAGCCACTTCCACCATAAAGCTGGCCCACAAGTCTCCCGTTCTGATCCCAGACCCCGCTTCCCGAGGATCCATATTCGGTTTGTCCTGAATTTAATTTGGGGGAAGTCCGCCAGTATCCGGGTTCTCTTCCCTTGTGGGTCTCCTCGCTCCATTTCTTTATATCCCCCGAGGGGTGGCCAATACATATATAGCGGGTGGGTGAAGCGGTAGATCTTGTCCAGCCCGAATACAGAGCGTTGTAACTTGCCGGCGGAGCTTCACTCATTTCGAGCAGTGCAAAATCACTGTCCTCAGATCGTGCCCGGATGACCGTTCCTGAAACTGTCTGGTCTATGTTGGGGTAAGAATTTTTGCATACGGGCGATTCATAATTAAACAATGAAACATAGTTTGAGCCATCACTATCACCTATACAATGGTCTGCCGTGAGCACATAGGGTGTTCCATCATTGGCTGTATTATTCACCAGGGTGGCACTGCAGAGACCTGAGCCATTTACCATCAACATTAAAACGGAACGGCTTTCGTCCTGCCACTCATCTCCCTGTGCACAATGGATGTTGATGGTGCAGGGATCGGCTGATCCAAAACCCGGAATAAAGGTCTTGGCCCTGTCATATACATCCCGATAAGCATGGGTGGCACTTCCAACTCTCAATCTGCTTTTTCCTTTTACAGATTGTGGTTCATAGTATTCGATGATAATGGCTTCTCCCCGGACCAGTGTTGTGGCCAGTTTGCCATGGACCTTATTGTTCCGGTGATCAAAAGCTCCGATATAATCACTTCTGTCCTCATTGTATATAAATAACCGGGCGCCGGGCGCCAGGTGATATTCACTGAAAATAAGGTTCAGGGAGTAAGCTCCATCCGAGCGAATCCCAAGATACCATATGCGATCTCCATTCTTCAGGGTCCTCCACACACCGGACATATCCGGCCCAAGATCCAGGCTGGTCTTCTCCCCAAATTTATAGGGCCCACTCTTATTCCATGAATAAGCATCGCGTGCCACCATGGCTTCATTATCCACATAGGGCAAAACCACAAAAGGGATTGTCGGAGAGGCCTTTAGCAGGTAGTCATATGGCTGTCCTCCATGGGTAATCTGTGCCTGTAGGTTATGAAGGCAGCTAAAAAGGAAAAATAGAATAACAGAATGTAGGATAAGGCTGCATAGAAACGATTTCCTTTTTTTTGGAAAGGCTGCAAAAATCCTGGATCCTGCCATAATCACTGTATAAAAAAGAAAGCCGCCATGAAGCTCAGGGCGGCTTTCTTCAAGGGTTTACAGTTTAAGGTTCAGCTTATTGAACGATCACCTTGCCTGAAAAGACACCAGCTCCGGTGTCAACTCTGACAATGAAGAGACCTTCGTCTTCCATAGCAATCTGCGTTCTGCCCTTTTCAATCTGGACCGAACGTACCAGCTGTCCTGTTAAATTGAATATCTCGGCCTGGGCACGGTCGGCCTTCAGGTCAGAGATAACAATGGCCCTGTGTGCGGAGAAAATTTTCACTCCAGAGTCAGCTAGACCATCCCTTACTGAGTTGCCAGATCCCATATCACCGGCAGCAATGGGAGTGCCGGCTGTTTGCTCATAGGCAAAATCCTTGATCGTAACCTGTGATTGGTCAGACTCAACGTCCAGTCTGATCCACCCGTAATGGTACGAGGTTCCTTCATCAAGGGTAAACCTGACACCCAGGTATTTATCCGGCTCACCATCTACCCAGGGACCCGTATTATAAGGACCCGTTCCATTGGCATAGGTACCCAGCCAGCCTAACATGAATGATTGGGGGCTAAAGGACCAGTAATCGCCTTCACCAAGCTCCGGTCCAATGACGTCATCGGCATCAAAACGATTGGCAAAATTATAGGTTGCAGCCCAGCTCGAAAGATAGCTTGGATGAATGTTCACCTCACCGCCGGGTTCGGGTGCAGCACGAATCGACATCCAGTTGGAAGGATTGGTACCCGTGGTATTACCCCATTTGTCACCGTTCCCGGCCATGATTTTCACATCAATGATTCCATCGCCATTCAGGTCCACTGAAATAGAATCCTTGGTCCCTTGGGTCTCAGGCAGGAGAAGAACCTCATCAGGATCCACATCGGTATACTTCACCTGGGCTTCAGCATTTGCTCCCACTGCCAGTAAGGCGCCTGCTGCAGCCGAGTAAGAAAGCAGCTTTCCTGTGAGAAGATTTTTTTCATCGAGTTGTTTTGTTTTCATAAGCATTTTGTTTTGATAGGTTAAAAAAAACGATATACGAGAATTATTTTCCCTTCTCCGGGAAATTGTTTTTTGTCCTGTACAGATTTTCGTCAACTGCAGCTATCATTTTTTCAATATTTATCTCTCCCCCCAGAAAATTTGCCACACGTTTGGCCTCTTTTCCCGGATTTTCAACAACATCGCTATAATTCACGTAGATGATATCCACATTGTGCCGTCTCTTCCCCCAGTTTCTTGCCTTTTCAAGGGTCTTCCTGTATGATTCGACCAGGGTAAGGGGATAGTTCTTCGCCACCTCACTCTTATTCCTGATCAACATTTGCTGCTGGGAGTTGATCACCTCGTCAATGTGCCTGAGCATGAAAATTACCTTGTAATTATTACTGTCTGGCAGAAAAAAGAGCAGGTTTGCAATGACCTTCACCGCTTTGTTTTTTGCATTTTTCACCCACCTGCCATCCCTGGCAAGACTTTTCACGGCATTATGTTCAAGATAACCCCTGGGATTGCTCTCATCGGCTTTCCTCTCCTTGTCCGTAAACAGATCCACTCCTCCCTTCTCAAGCATTTGCATCATCATGGAGGTACCTGACCGGGGCAAACCCGAAACGATGATAACAGGATCACGAAGTTCACCATTTGCTCCTCCCGAGCCTTCCCCTCCCTGAATAGACTGGCCTTGATGGATGGTCTCGGGAGCTTCCTTCTCCAAAAAATATTCCTGGTGAAACTTTGCTTTCTCCAAATTGCCCAGCTTGTCTTCATAGATTTCCACCAGCAGGTTTCTTGCCTTACCAATAGAAGGATTCATGGCCAGGCACACTTCTAAAGCCTCTGCGGCGCGCTCGTACTCCTCAATTTGAACAAGTGCTTCCCCCAGGTGGTAATGCGCAAATGGGAAATGATACATCAGAGCGATAGATTCCAGTGCTGCATCAATGGCCTCATAATAATTGCCAAGCCTTAACTGGCAAACAGCGATTCCATGATATGCCGAGGAATCGTCGGAATCAATAGATACCGCTGTTTCAAACGATTTTTTTGCTTCAGCCCATTTCCGCAGATTAACCAGCGCACTTCCCATGCTAAGATGCAGCTGCCTGCTCCCGGGAGAGGATTTTAACAATTTTCTGAATATTTGTATGGCTGTGGCAGCCTGATTCTGTTTCAGATAAACCTTTGCCCGCAAAATTTCAAGGGACATCAAGTCTTTCCGGGTATTCAACAGCCTTAATTTGTCTTTTCGCTGCTCTTCCTCCAGTTTCTGCAATTCTTCATCATCGATCAACTCCTTGTTAATCTCCTCAGGCTTTTTATCCTTGCGTTTGGCCAAATCATTCCTTAGCCATTCACCATAATCATTAACGATTTCCAGACAGCTTTTATATTCCATCAATTCAAACTTGCATGATGCCAGGCGAAGTACAAACCTCGATTCCTCCGGTTTGTTTTTTACCAGCTCCTCGAAAATGACCACGGCTTCGGAATACATGCCCGCCCCAATATATGCCCTGCCCAGGTTGTACCTGGACTCAAGCACCGCTTTTTCCACATTCTGTTTGTCATCCTTTTCAGGTTCCTCGATATACCCCAGCTCCACCAGCCTGGCAATCTCCTCACTGGCATCAATGGTATCCTCCAACCTGTCGGCCGGATGCATCCCGCAATCGCCTTCCACTGAATCCCAGCTTTTAATTCTTTTGACTTCCACGGGGTCTTCAAAAGCATCTACCAGGGGTTTTCCATCCATATCACTTCCAACCGGGAGTCCGAGTAAGGATAAAATGGTGGGAGTCACATCCAGCAGCGTAGCTCCGTATATCCTCTCATCTTTCTTTATGCCGGGCCCCTTCATGCAGATCACTCCATATGCCCGGTGTTGCTGGGCCGGAGCAGCGGGTTCGTCACCCAGAAAAGCAGGACGCAAATGGTCAGAATGGAAGCCATGATCCGAGACCAGGATGACCGTGGTATCCGGACCGGCCAGCTTCAATTGCCTGTCCAGCATCATATCATGGAATCTATAGATGCCCTTCACCACATCTTTGTAGAGATCAAATTGTTCCTTTGTCACGTTTTTCAACATGGGAGGATGAAAATTCATAAAGCCATGACTGAAATGATCAATTCCATCGAAGTAAACCCCCATAAAATCCCAGTCCTGGTTCTCCAGGATCCAGGTTGCTGCCGAGTTAACCGAGGCGTTTTCAGCAAGCATTTTTGCTATCGATACAAGGTGTTTATCCTTGTCCTGGTCTACCTTCGCTGCTCCGGGAACG
>JAOZLK010000192.1 GCA_029934875.1 Bacteroidales bacterium
TTTCCACAGACCGGCTTGCCATGATTACATCAGCTCCCTTCATTGCAAAGGCTTTTACTGATTCATAGCCAAGTCCGCTGTTCCCGCCTGTTACAACTATTACTTTTCCCGTCAGATCGGGTATATTATTTAAAGTCCAATTCATTTCTTTCGTCATTGATTAATTATAAGCTTTAGGTTATAACGGAGAATTCTCCTTTATGTTCTGAACTATTTCTGCTAGATTGTCAGGGAATTATGACTGAGATGACTTCAAGAGAACGGGTTCTGGCGGCGCTGGATCACAAGGAAACAGACCGGGTTCCCATTGCCATGGTTTGCGGGGGTATCAATCCACCGGCCATGAAGGATCTGGACGAGTTCCTGCAACGGACCAGGGGAATCGATGCCCGCTGTTACATAAACTCCTTTCTGGATGTGGCCGAGTTCTGGGTGACAGGCGATTTCAACCAGGATGTGGATATGTGGGGTGTTGCCCGGAAAGAGATCTCATATGGAGTGGGCAGCTATAGTGAAATTATCCATTATCCGCTCAGGGAAATGAATACCCTGCAAGAGATTCGGCAGCATGCCTTCCCCAGGCTTAAGGATATGAATGTGGAGGAGCGGGTGGGGGAGATTAAGTATCTACGTAAGAATAGCGAGCAGGCCATTGTTCTGGCCAATGCCAACCTCTTTGAAACCACATGGTACATGCGAGGGTTCGAACAGGCCTTCGAGGATATGTTGCTCCAACCAGATCTTATTCATTTTATTATGGATCGGGTGACCACCTTTTTCAGCGATTATTTTTACCAGATCCTGAGTAGATGCAGGGGAGACATCGATATGGTTTTTACCGCCGATGATATTGGGCACCAGGATGGCTTGCTTTTATCGCTGGATATGTGGGAGGAATTCATCAAGCCCTACCATGTCCGGATCAATGAAATGATCCATAATATGGGGGCCAGGGTCATTTATCATACCGATGGGGCCGTGTCAGAAGCCGTACCGGGGCTGATAGATATGGGCATTGATGTACTCCAGGCCCTGCAATTCTCTGCGGCGAATATGGATCCGAAGCAGCTGAAAGATAATTACGGAAGGACACTCTGCTTTGAAGGAGGAATGTGCGTGCAAAAAGTGCTGCCCTTTGGAAGTGTCGAAGAAGTCAGGGAAGAAACCCGAAAGCTGATTTCCATCCTGGGTAAAAACGGGGGCTACCTCTGCGGGCCTTCCCATTTCATCCAGGCCGGAACCCCTGCGGAAAACATTGCCGCTTTTTTTGATGAGGCAAGGGGTTTTTAACTCAAAACCGCTAGGGTCCTTTCTTGTAATTCTCATCCTTGAAGAAAAGCTGCCCCTTGGTCATCCAGGAGATTCCGAATGCAAAAAGCGTGATGGACTCCAGCCACATTACCGGGTTGAGCTCTTGCAGGGTGGGACGAACATCCGGCAGGAACCACATGTATGCAAGGGTCAGGAAAAGTGAGACGGTCATCGCTCCGCCACAGATGTAGTAGACCATGTTCCGTTTCTTTTTCTGGCGCCCCATGAAAGCCTTTTCGCCGGTCACCATGTCCATGTGTGTTTTTGGGAAAAGGAAGAGGGAATACACAATCAGGACGATGAAGTACATGAGTGCACTCAGGTTGTGCAATTTGCCAAGCAGGGGATTATGTGTGGGTGAAGGGATCAGACAGTTTCCTGCGGGATTGCTAATGGTGCAGGGCAGGAAGGCCACCCCCAATACAAATAAACAACCCAGGTAGCCGGCCAGGTTGTCTCTCCAGTCGTGTCCCCTGTAGGCGAAAAGGAAGAATGCTACCGCACAGTTGAATCCGACGAAGATGTCTCTCATGTTGGTGTGGTAATAGGTGCTGATAGAATACTGGACCTCGCGGCAGTTTCCGAACAGGAAGGTCCCGGCTATGAGGATCAGTGGTAGGCTGATCCCCAGAACCCCGATGCCCCGTCTCATGGTATAGTAGGAGATGATCTCGGGGGGGCGGTCTGTGTGGTGGCTCCCGTCCGTGTTATTCATGATCAGTTTTTTATCGATCAATTATTTATCAGTCAAATCATGTATGAATATACGGGATTTTCATATTAACTTTATAGTATTGGTTCACTTTTGATAATAAGACCAAAACGAAATGAGCTCAGATAATTCATCCATTCACGACTTCGACTTCGATTTGATTTGCGATTATTTCAAAACCCTTGAAAGACAGGGACCGGGCAGCCCCGAAATTACGCTCAAGGCCTTGAGTTTTATTGAAAACCTGGGCGATGATTCCCGCATTGCGGACCTTGGTTGCGGGACGGGCGGACAAACCATGGTGCTGGGACAGCATGCAAAGGGAAGCATCACAGGGATGGATCTGTTTCCTGTTTTTATCGACCTCTTTAACGAGAATGCGCAGAAACTGGACCTCCATGACAGAGTAAAAGGAATCGTCGGATCCATGGACAGCCTTCCCTTTCAGAAGGAAGAACTGGACCTGATCTGGTCTGAAGGTGCAATCTATAATATCGGTTTTGAACGGGGACTGAAGGAATGGCGGGACTATTTGAAAACCGGAGGCTATATTGCAGTTTCAGAAGCCTCGTGGTTTACCCTGGAACGGCCAGAGGAAATTGATGCCTTCTGGAAGGATGCTTATCCGGGCATCGATACGGTTTCAAATAAGGTCGCACAGGTGGAAAAAGCCGGGTACATTCCCATTGCTACATTTATCCTGCCGGAAGAATGCTGGACCGAGCATTTTTATACCCCCCAGGTAGCTGCCGACGAGAACTTCCTGAAAAAGCATGCCGGGAATAAGGTAGCAGAGGATTTCATAGCCAATCAGAGGCACGAAGCCCAATTGTATCACAAGTACAAAGACTATTATGGCTATGTATTTTATATCGGGAAGAAGATTTAGCGGGCCTATGATTTAATAGGCCAAAGATTTACCTGCAGAAGATCCATTCCTTTTCGGTGGAGAGATCGTTGTTGAAATAGTAGCCTTCTTCATCAAATGCCTTGAGGTATTCCGGCTTGTTTATCCTGTTTTGAATAATGAAGCGCAGCATCATTC
Source organism: Bacteroidales bacterium (assembly GCA_029934875.1). Classification (GTDB taxonomy): domain Bacteria; phylum Bacteroidota; class Bacteroidia; order Bacteroidales. Next base: position 3,069 of record JAOZLK010000192.1, read on the forward strand.
CCCGGGCTTTCTTGGCATAGATGGTGACATTTCTGAATCCGCTTCCGTCTGTTTCTTTAAAGACAGGGGTGATAATTTCGTAAGGAAAAGATCCCGGCACGATGGCTTTGAAATATTCATTTGAAGCCAGGTTGATCAGCACCTTGCTTTCCTGCTGAGCTGTTTCATCTATGATTTTACCAGGGATGATTTCTTTCCAGAATTCATAGAGATTCCTGCCCCCGGGATTTTCCATTTTGGTACCCATCTCGAGCCTGTAGGGGAGAATCAGATCCAGGGGACGCAAGACTCCGTATAAACCCGACAAAAGGCGAATGTGATCCTGGGCAAAGAGTAGGTCCTCTTCGCTCAGCGATCGTGCCTGCAGTCCGTTAAAAACCTCGCCGGAGAATGCCAGGAGGGCTTGCTGACCTTCAACTGCTGAATATGACCTGAGCCATTGGACATACCTTTCAAAATTCAGGCTTGCCAGTTTATCGCTCACCTTCATCAGGGTTTTCAGTCCGGAAAGGGAGTAGTTCCGGAGCTGCTTTACAAGCACCTCTGCCCGGTCCATGTATTGCGGGTAAGTATGTGTTTCAGTAATCCCGTGAGGGGAAGTATCAATGGTTTTTGCCGGTCCGAGTATGCTAAGCATTGGTCGAAATAAGAAACTGCTACTATTGCTCAGTTTTTATTGGGTGTTTGGAGTCCTTGTAAAACTGGTTCTGCAGTTCAATGGTTCGCTGGTCGGCTTTCACTGATTTTATCATTTCAGCAAGTTGATCGACCTCGTTCTCCAGAATCAGTTTTCCCATTTCAAGACTTCCATAACTCCCGTCGCCGGCATAGTGATTGGGGTATTGTGCATACCACCAGATTGCAGTATATGCATATGCCAGTGAGTTCAATCTTTCCTGGTTTTTTCCTGATTGCTCCTTGGCCCTGTCAATATGAACCAGATCAGGACTGGCGGCCAGCATCAGGGAAGTTTCTGTCTCACCGGCATGTCCGTCCCAATCTGTTTGCCGCATACTGTTCAGTTGATCCTGGAATTCTTCAGAGTCCTGCGGTCTGAACAGGTAAACGGCATATTCTTTTTGTTTCTCGAGCTGGATCTGGCAAAAGTAGGGCAGGAGCGAACTGTTGCCACCATGTCCGTTGACAAGAATGATCTTTTCAATGCCATTTCTGTGCAGTTCATCGCAGGTTTCCTGTAGAACGGTCAACACAGTCTGGGGGCTGTAAGCAACTGTCCCCGGCTGTTGCTTTGCTTCATAAATCTGACCGAAATAGAAAGGTGGAAAGATGAGAGTAAACTCCTTTTCTGCAGCTCGCAGCGCTGTTTCCCTTACAGAGATCAGGTCTGTTCCCAAGGGCAGATGAGGTCCGTGTTTTTCAAGGATCCCCAGGGGGATTACGCATGTCCCGGCCGATTTCTCCACCGCCCTTATGAAGTCCGGCGCGGTAAGCTCTTCCCATTTCACCGGCAGATTATTCCCGGTGGATTCAGTCTCCTGTGCAATCAAAGCCAGGGGAAGTAGTAGCAGGATCCAGATAATTATTCTTTTCATAGCCATGTTTTTTTGGGTCAGTCTCATTGTTTCTTTAAATGTACGACTTTGAAAGCAAACAATATGACGCTTCGGTGGTTGAACTTCGGGAATTTGAAGGCTCTTAATCAGTGTTCTCCTGTCATGGGAACGAAGCGGACCGGATATTGGTTTTCCTGGCTCACTTTTCCATTTTTATTTTTCTTTAGAAGGACCATGTACTGCGTCTGATACTGACTCCCTACAGGAATGATGATGCGTCCTCCGGGGGCCAGTTGCTCAAGCAGTTTTTCAGGAATATTATCGGGTGCACAAGTGACGATCATTCGGTCGAAGGGGGCCTCCTCCGGCCAGCCATCATATCCGTTCCCGACCCTGACCCTGACCTGCTCATATCCCAATTCTGCCAGCACAGCAGCAGCCCTTTCTCCCAGGGGAGGAATGATTTCCATGGTAAAAACAGTATTGCAGAGTTCGGCCAGGATCGCAGCCTGGTAACCACTGCCGGTACCGATTTCCAGCACCTTATGTGTCGAATCCAGCTCCAGCAGAGCGCTCATGTGCGCGACGATTACCGGTTGAGAAATGGTCTGATTGTAGCCAATGGGAAGCGGACGGTTTTCATAAGCAAAGGGCCTCATATCTTCAGGAACGAAGGCATGCCTGGGAACCCGGCGCATAGCCTCCAGTACAGCCCTGTTTTTCACCTGCAGATTAGGATAGTTCTCAATATCCTCTTTTACCATCAACTCACGTTCGCTTACCCTTTCTTCAAAGGCCGGATGTGCTGCCGCGATTGAGTCAGATAAAATTTGCCGGGACGAGGACAGGCCTGACAGCGGGGCTGTATAAGCCGCTGGAGCAATCAATCCTGAGAAGAAAAGAATTGCAGTAATGCATTTAAGTAGCCCCCGCATCATGTGTTTTTGAATTAAGCTGTTATCCTGATGCAAAATTACAGAATCGCAGATGCAATGTCAAGAAACTGAATTTGGACATCCATTTTTGGATTTTCTACAAGGCACAAGTTGGTGACTTCCGAATTTTTCGAAATGGAGCTCCCTGGTTTATGCTAATTCTTGTATTCGATCTGATTCCAATATCTTCATATCGGGTAAGGATTTTGCCAGCTTGATCATGGCAGCTGCAATGTGGTCGGCCTTGATGGCCCTGTATTTTTTGAGTCTTCCCACCAGGAGGGAAGAAGTGAGTTTTAATACCACGGCACCAAAGCTTTCACCAAAACGTTTTTCATTTCGATCTCCTAAAATCAGGGAAGGCCGCAGAATATAGGTATTTGGGATTTCCTGATCCAGAACAGCCTGTTCCATCTCACCTTTTGTGCGGCTGTAAAATATTTTGCTCTGGGCATTGGCCCCCATGGAAGACATGACCATGAAAGCAGGGATCTTGTTTTCTTTGGCCAGGGTGGCGGCCTTAAAGGGGATCCCGAAATCGATGGCTCTGTAAACTTCTCTGTCTTTGGTTTTTGCAGAGGTGGTTCCCACGCAACAATACACTTCATCTGCAGTAAAGTCTTTCTTAAATTCTTCAAGCTGCAGTATATTGCCAAGGAACTCTTCTACTTTGGGGGAGCTGATTCCTGAAGCTTTGCGGGAAAACAATTTGATGCTGGTATAGCTTTCATCTGCGATCAGGCGCTTTGCCAGCAAGCTTCCTGTCAGACCGGTTGCTCCCAATATGATGGCTGTCTTTTGTTTCATGAAGATCTTGCCTTGCTTGATGAACATATAACCATCCAATGGGGAATTGGTTCTTACTGCTGCCTAATTACCTTTACGGGAAACAGGAAATTTATGCTTATAAAGAACTTTTCCATCCCTTCTCCTTAACCAGCTTGTGAAGTTGCGGCTGCCTTCTTTCAGCTCTATGATCCTGGCTCCGTTCAGGGGAAGGCTGCCATAACTGTTTCCTCCGGAGAAATATCCATAGCAAAGGGCAATATTAAATAATTGTGCCGCATAGTTGTTGTTGTGGTCATGACCAACAAAGCATCCCAGGACGTTTCCCTGGAGTGCCATTTCAGCAAACATCCCTGTATTTATTTCCGGGGAACATTCCTTTTCCTTTCGTTTTCCGATCCGGAATTCTCCCTGATCATAGGCCTGCCTGTATTCGGGAAGGGGAATATGAAAAAAGAGTAGAGACTGAATTTCCTGGTTCAGTTCCAGCCAGGCCTCGTTGGTTCCGATAAACCAATCGACCTGGGAGCGGTCAAACCAGCCATATCCCTCAATGCCCTTATCACCGGCCAGGGAGTAGGACCTGGAGTCCATGCAATAGATCAGTTTTTCAGGTTCTCCCTGATGATTATAAAGCGGCAGAGTATAGTTCCCGGTTCCAGCCACCTTTGCGCCTCCTTCATCAGAAATTAAACAGTAGGGACGGCCCGATAGATACTCCAGTAATTCCTGTCTGCTCACCTGTGCTTCATCATCATGATTCCCAAATGCCACTGCATAGGGAAGCTCTTTTTCAATGAACAGCTCTGTAAGTACTTCCCAACTTTCGAGGGTGGGCCAGTTTTCTCCATTCCCACTTACAATGTCTCCTGTCAGGATTACCAGGTCGGGATGCTCAGCTTCAAGTACAGCCTTGATGTTCTCAATCACTTCCGGCGATTTTTCACCCCCGGTATAAAAGTGGGTATCGGTAAACTGGGCGATCTTGAATTGCCTGTCGCCATCGAATTGCAGGGAAACTTCCTGCGCTGATAGCTGCAGGCATAAGGCCTGTATGAAGAGCAATGTAAGCACTGTATACAGGAAGTGGTGGAGAGTTCTCATGGAATGAATAATTTGTAATAAATATAGTTCAAATTATTCTTGAAGCTTTCATGTCCTTGCTAAATGCCCCGCGAGCAACACCGCAGTTTGATTTTCGTAACTTTTGTCGTAATTTGATTGGACATCATAAAACAACACACTATGGATTTTATCTGGATCGTCCTAATCGGTATTGCTGCTGGATTTCTGGCAGGTAAGATTATGAAGGGAGGTGGTTTTGGCCTGGTTATAAATCTGCTGCTGGGTTTGGCCGGAGCTTTTATAGGTGGCTGGTTATTGGGTGTATTGGGCA
>JAOZLK010000193.1 GCA_029934875.1 Bacteroidales bacterium
CAAAGCCATCGTGGTGCTTTGATGTGATCACCACATATTTCATCCCTGCATCCTTGCAGATTTTCACCCACTCCTGTGCATCGAAATTAACCGGATTAAAGGGGTTTGCTACCTCATTTTTATAGGTTTGCAGCGGGATCTCAGCCATTCGCATGATGTGCTCGGCATATCCGGTATAGGGCTCGCCCTTCCAATAACCTGCCAGGTCGGCATAGACACCCCAATGGATGAACATTCCAAATTTGGCATCACTCCACCACTCCATATTTTCAGGTGCAGTGGTTTTAGAAAACTCCTTCTCATTTGAACAGGATGGTGTGACAATGAGCAATGATATAAACAGAAAAGAAAAAGTAAAATTCTTCATATTGCTGAAAATAGTGCTAATTATCAATATTTTAGTGCTTGTTTCGTTCTGATGAGTGTAAATTCCGTTCTAATGAATAATTCTTGAATATATTTGTAAAAAAAGATTTGAATTTAATGTTGATGAAGAATCTCTTTTTAAATATGAAGGTCCTGATAACGAGGAGAATAGTCATGCCGCTATCATTTATGCTGATTATGATCTCTATACCATCTATGCTGGCTTTTGGTGCTGATTATAAGTTTCGAAACATTACTTATGATCAGGGAATGCACAGTAGTGAGGTATATAAGGCTGTTCAGGATAAAGATGGAATGATGTGGTTTGCACTGCACGATGGTCTGGATAAATTCAATGGATATGATTTTAAGCACTACGAACTGATCTCTCCTGATCATCCGGGTGCGACCCATATTCCACAGGTCAGATCTCTTATCCTGGATGAGGATCAGCAGATTTGGGCATTTTCTGATAATGGATTATTCCGTTATGATTATTTGAGAGATGAGTTCAAACTGGTGATTACAGGATTAACGGAGAGCTTTAATTTTGATCAGATCATGGTAATACATGAAGACAATACCAGGAAGATATGGATGGGGACCAATAATGGTGTTGTCATATACGATGAGCAAAATGATTCAATCTTTAAAATTCCAGAATTTGCACAAAATATTTTATCCTTCTATTCTGAAAAGGATTCGACTATATGGATTGGAACAGGCGACGGTCTGTATTTGTACGATCAGCAAGCAAGGCATTTTATCGATCAAACAACACGTGCGAATGTAAATGAGAAATTGCTTAAGATGGCCGTGTTTTCATATATGCCTTTTAATGATCATCAACTTCTCCTTGGATCCAGAAGAAAAGGTTTGAAGCTGCTTGACCTGCATAGCGGGAAAATGAAAAAAGTAAACATTCCGGAACTATCCAACCTTTCCTATTCCATCAGAGATATTATTTATTATGATGATAAGATCCTGCTTGGTACTGATGGTGCCGGACTCATTGTACTTAATTCCTCTCTTGAATTTATCAGGAGATATGCTTTAAATGAAGATATCCCGAACTCGCTGAGCCATAATGGGATATATGACCTTTTCATTGACAGGGAAAACCGTCTCTGGATATCAACCTACGGAGGTGGAGTAAATGTGTTGGATCCAAACGTAAAAGCATTTTCTATCATTCAGCATCAAGCTAACAATCCAAATAGTCTGAAAGCCAATATGGGGAGGGCCATATTAGAGGATAGCAGAAAAAATCTGTGGTTCGGTACTGAAAGTGGTATCTCTATACTTAACAGGGAAACCAATACTTTCCGGCACATTGGCTTTGAAACAGGATCTGAGAATGATCTGAGTGCCAAAACTGTACTCTCAATGATGAGGGACAGAGAAAATCATATCTGGGTGGGGACATTTTCAGGAGGGATTGATATTTATAATGAATCAGCAGTGAAATTAAACACCCTGAAGTTTGATTCCCTCAATCCTTCTTCTCTTTCGACTGACTATATATTTGCCCTTTATCTTGATCATGATGGGGATATCTGGTCGGGAGGCATCAGGGGTGGAGTTACCCGCTACAATCCTTCATCAGGAAGATTTATCAGACATGATGAAGTCATCAATGTGAAGTGTATCAGCGGTGATTCAAGGAACCGAATTCTGGTTGGCACGCTCAACGGACTCTATTACAGCGACAAGAATAAAAACACTTTTTATCTTTTTCACGGGATGAAAGATGATTCCATTGAATTTGTTAACAGGATCTTCTCTATCCATGAGGATAAAAAAGGGGGAGTATGGATCGGCAGTGAAGGAGAAGGACTCAGCTATATTGAAATTGAGAAGGGTTTACAGAAGAATTATTCCGTCAGGGATGGATTGCCCTCTAATATCGTATATGGAATACTGGAAGATTCATCGGGTAATCTTTGGCTCAGTACAACCAACGGTCTGTCTCGGTTTAATACAGAGGAGGAAGAATTCACAAATTTCACAGTAGCAGACAAGCTTTCCGGAAAAGAATTTAGTCGTGGTGCCTATTTCAAAACAAGTGATGAAACATTTATATTTGGAGGGAATCGCGGGTTCACCTTGTTTCGCCCCAATGAAATTAAATTGAATGAGAGGATTCCCGAAATCATCTTTACCAATTTTCATATTTTTCATGAAGCGAACAAAGAAGCGGATATTGAGGAGCAGAAGTTAAATGTGAACGAGACTGAAAAGATTGTTCTGAACCACAAGCAGAATTCATTTTCCATAGAATTTTCAGCAATTAATTATACAAGTACTGATAAAAATCTCTATAGATGGAAACTAGATGGTTATGGGCAATTTGAAAACAGCTGGACCAATAACTCCTATGACCGAACGGCATCCTTTACCGGATTACCACCGGGTAACTATCATTTCACGGTACAGGCAAGCAATAATGATGGATTCTGGAATACCGATGGCAGAACACTTCAGATTGTCATTCAACCCTCCATCTGGAGGAGCACCCTGGCCAGGATAATTTATTTGTTCCTGACTGTGGTGATCCTTTTCTTTATTCAGCGGTACATTTATCTAAGTATTAAAGAGAGAAATGCCTTTGAGAAAATCAAATTCTTTATAAATATTGCCCATGATATACGTACACCGCTCACCCTGATAAAGGCACCTGTGCAGGATCTGATCAAACATTCAGAGAAGGGTACGGAGGTGAGTAAGAATCTTGAACTGATTTCAAATAACACAGACAAGCTTAACAATCTCATCAATCAACTACTTGATTTTCAGAAAGCTGATATGGCCAAGTTCAAGCTTAAGGTTGCAGAAGAATCGATTCCGCTTCTCTTGAAGATTGTCATTTCAAATTTTGAGTCGCTTGCACATAAAAATAATAAGGCCCTGCTTTTTAAGTGTGAAAATAGTGAATTGAGTGGATGGTGTGATAAGTTCATTCTTGAACGGATCATGTATAATCTTATCTCAAATGCCATAAAATATTCACATCCTGGTGGTAAAATAATTATCGTGCTGGAACAGAGCGGCGATCACATGAAGATCAGTGTTTCTGACCAGGGAATTGGAATTTCCAAAGATCAGCAAAAGCATATTTTCAAAAGATACTACCGTTCGGAGAATATCATTAATTCAAAAACTACCGGTAGCGGAGTGGGATTGATGCTTACAAAAAGATTGGCCGGATTGCATAAAGGGGATATTTCATTCTCAAGTACGGAGAATGCAGGTACTACTTTTTACCTGTCGATTCCCATCAGATTAAACTATTACAGTGCTGATGAAATTTGTGCACCGTTTGAAGAACCTGAAAATGAAAAGGAGGAGATCACTACAAACATATCCTACGAGGGTAAGAAGCTACCCATGGTACTCATTACCGAAGATAGCGACGAGCTCCGGGACTTCCTGAATGATAACCTGAGCAAGTATTACAACACAGTGACTGCTACAAATGGTAAGGAAGGACTTGAAGTGATCAAAAAGAATCATCCTGACCTTATCATCTCAGATATCATGATGCCGGAGATGGATGGAATTGAGTTTTGTATCAGTATACGTAAAAACATTAACACAAGTCACATCCCGGTTATATTACTCACTGCCATGAACTCAATGCAGGATAAAATCCGCGGACTGGAATATGGGGCTGATGATTACATTGAAAAACCTTTCGACCTGGATTATTTAAAGGCAAGAATTGATAATTTACTCAGTAGCAGGGTGACATTGGCTAAAAAGTATATGAACAAGCCGGATGAAACTACCCTGGCTGAAATCAGGAGCCAACCTGACAAAGATTTGATGAACAAGGCTTATGAAGTTGTTTTGGCACAATATCATGATTCTGAATTTTCAGTGGAACATTTTTGTAGAATGATGAGTGTGAGCAGGGCTGTATTATATAGAAAGCTAAAAGCATATACTGACTTATCTCCACAGGATTTTATCAAGGTAATAAGGCTAAAGAAAGCTGAAGAGCTTTTATTGAACAGTGTTAAATCTGTGAAGGAAATCGCCTATGAGGTCGGGTTCTCCGATCCAAGATATTTCAGTGTGAGTTTCAAAAAATACTTTGGCAAATCTCCAAAAGAATTCACACAGATTTAGAGCCCTTCTCATAAAGCTCCAGAGGACAAGGGAGGCTATTTTTTCTTTTTGGGAGTCGAAACATTTGCCTCATCCTTCCATTCGTTCATTTTCTTCATTAAGCTTTTTGTAACACCCTGTGTATCTTCGGCAATATTATTTTTTTCGTTAGGGTCTTTGGCCAGATCGTAAAGCTCAATCCTGTCATCATCAAGAAAATAGTGAAGCTTATATTTCCCTTTTCTGATTACCGTTGAATTATGGTCACCCGTACTTGTGGGGCGGGCAGATGTCTGATGCCAGGTAAATATACGATCCTCATTCATATCTTCTCCTTTTAAAACCGGAACAAAACTCTTCCCGTCAATATGTGCATCAGGCAGAAGTGGCAGACCACACATCTCCAGAATAGAAGGAAAATAATCCATGCCGGTTATTACCACATCTGTAGTTGCCTTCTTATCGGCTACACCTGGCCAAAGGACGAACATTGGTACTTTTATTCCTCCTTCATAGATGTGTCCTTTCCCGGCTCTCAGGGGCAAGTTTGATGTGGCCAGTGCTCTTTTATTTTCCAGTCCGGAATTCGATAAGCCCCCATGATCAGAGGTAAATATGATGATTGTATGATCATAAATCCCCAGCTTTTTTAACTCCTCTATGATGGCCCCAAAGCTATCATCCATGCTCTCTACCATTGCCGCATATATGGCATTGTTCTGCCGAAGTTTTACCCTTCCATCAGGTCCATAAGCGTATTCGTCTCCTTCAAATTCCAGGTTTTTTATTTTTTCTTCGTAGTAGGCGATTCTCTCCTCTTTGGCCTGCAAAGGGGTGTGGACTGCATAATGTGCCACATAAGCCAGGAAAGGCTTATCATGGTTCTCCCGAATATACTTCAGGGTTTCACTGGTAAGTCTGTCGGTGATATAATCCCCTTTCTCACCTTCTTCCAAACCATAAAGGGATTCGTTTATAAACTTCGTACTGCCGAAAGGATAAAAATAAGAACCGGGAGAACCGGCATCACAGCCTCCCATATTCACATCGAAACCATGATTATGAGGCCAGAACTCCTCCGTTTTCCCAAGATGCCACTTCCCGGTGAAAAAGGTCCCATAACCATTGGATTTCATGGCCTCTGCCATAGTAGTTTCTTCGTGCTTTATTTTATTTCCGTCTGTTTGGCCATCTCGTGCGGGGTGCCTTCCGGTAATCATTGCATATCTCGAAGGAACGCACCGGGGATAGGCAGAATATGCATTTGAAAAGTATACACTTTCATTCGCAACATCATCAATATTTGGCGTTTCATAAAGCTTGGATCCATTGGAAGAGATGTCGTTCCACCCAAGATCATCAACAAGGAAAAACAGAACATTAGGTTTTTGTTGAGCCATGGTTAAAGATGCGAAACCAGTAAGGATAAGGCTGAGAAAAAGATTTCTGTTTTTCATTTACAAGAATTTAATAATTTGGGATACCCAAATGTATCTGGCTTTTTCCTTACCACGGTGTATTTACTATTCAAACACGCGTGTTTTAAGTTCAGTATATCTTAAAACTTGCAATATTCGGACTGCTGTTTTCATGGGTTTTCAACACAACAATTCTCAGCTTGCTGGTAGTTATTATATCAGTTTTCAGTGAAAAGTCAAAGCCAATCTCATTCCCATGATAGAAAGCATTCCATTGCTCACCATCCCATGACTGAAGTTCAAATTCACGAACTGTTGCATTTCTTATCTGTTCTGTCAGCGTGATCCATGTAAAGGAGACAGGTGTCGGGAATTCAAATCCAAGATATGGTGGTGAATCATCCTTTTTTGGCTCCCACCATACTTTATGTTTTTTCCCTTCAGCAAAATCAGCTCCTTCACCTCCGAAAATTGCTTCAGCAGATCTGTTATCCTGTGAAAAAGATGAGGCAAAACCCTTTTTACCTTCAATTATTTCCACAGGCATAGTTGCAATAGCTTCTAATTGCAATGCATCTCCCTCGATAGTTAGTTCTATTATATTATCAGGAAAGAATGATCCGGAATCTTCTATCTTAATACGCAATACACCATTCTCCTGGGTAAAGGAGACGGCGTTGCCTGAAAGACTGCGGCTATCTGAAATCTTTAATCCCGGATCTGCCAGTTCAAACTCCCGTTTTGATTCAGAGGCGAAATCTGTTAGAATATGCAAATAGATTTTATTCTCCTTTCTCGTGGAAACGCCCCATGGTCCTGGTTTATATGGGCCACCTGTAGTTCCATAGATACTTTCTCCATTGTCGGATAGCCATTCTCCAATGGAGATATAGTTTTGATACTCCGGCTCAAAAATTGAACCATCCGGCTTCGGACCCGTGTTGAGAGCCAGGTTCCCTCCGGCACCGGAACACTGTAGTAAAAGTCTCAGATTTGTATGATAAGATTTAACTTTTGCTCCTCCTGTCCACGACCAGGCAGTGGCCATGGTTGCACATGTTTCCCAGGGACGATCAATCTGGAATTTACCAATCTCCTGCTCTGGATTATCGTAATCTCCATTCACCTCAATGCCTGGCATGCCACTTCCCCATCTTCTGTTGACCAATATTCCCGGCTGTAGCGTTCTTATCATCTTCAATAGCCGTGGCGTATCCCAATCCTCTGATTTTGTACCCAGGTGGTCAAAAAACAGACCATCGATACGCCCATATTCAGTCAGAAGCTGGTGCAGATGTTCGTACATGTAATCCCTGTAATTGGCATGATTCTCAGTCAGACAATCCGGATGTTGCCAATCGGGCTGAGAATAATACCAGAACAACTTAATATCCTGTTTGTGGCAGGCATCTGCCAGCTCTTTTGCGACATCTCTTCCGAATGGTGTATTGGTAATTTTATAGTCTGTATTATGCGCATCAAACATGCAAAATCCATCATGGTGCTTTGTCGTAAATATTAAATATTTAGCGCCTGATTCCCTGACCATGTTTACCCACTCATCTGCATTAAACTTCTCCGGATTGAAAGATGTATAGAGTGAATCATATTTTTCACCTGGAACACCACTTGTGGCTTGTTTTCCGGCTCCCGGTCTTGGACCAAAACGGCCCCAACTTATGGGTACTTTAGCAATACTGCTGGGTCCCCAATGGATAAACACACCAAATTTGGCATTTTTAAACCACTCCAGATCTTCAGGATTCGCATAGATATACGGCAGAAATTCATCAGG
>JAOZLK010000194.1 GCA_029934875.1 Bacteroidales bacterium
ATATGCGTTCTATGTATTCCTGTTCGGGGATTAATCCCATGTCGCCTGTCTCTTCAATCCAGCGATCACACTCCTTCCTGAGCTCAACGAGCTTTTCCTGCTGGTCAGGATCAGCAGCCAGGTTATGCAGCTCAAAGGGATCCTCGTAGGTATCAAACAGCTCCTCTTCGGCTTTGGATTCACGAAACCACTGGGCCTGAAATTCATCCAGCTCTCCACTGTCCCGCATTCTCAGCAACTCCTGCATCACGGCCATCTGTTCCCGGTAGGCAACCGGCAGATAATAGCCCTGATTAGGTCTGTAATTCCTCAGATACTTATAGCGCTTATCCCTTACCATTCTGATCTGATCATAGCGTTCATCAAACCTGTCGGCAGCACCGTGAACATAATCTCTTTTTACAGGCGCTTCATACTTGCCTGCAAAGGCCCTTCCATCTATATACTCAGGGGGCTCGATACCTGCCATGGACAGCAGCGTCGGCTTAAAATCTATAAAACTGATGAGCCTGTCATCGGTCTCTCCAGCCCGCGCCTTATCAGGATACCTGATGATCAGTGGCACCTCTGTACCGGAATCGTATAAAAGCCGTTTCTGCCTGGGAAGAGGTCCTCCGTGGTCGGTATACCAGAAGATTATGGTGTTATCCAGGTAGCCATCCTCTTCAAGCTGCTTAAGGATCTCTCCAACCTGGTAATCCATTTCCTTTATGTTGGAGTACATGCGTCTCACATCTCTTTGCCCGATTTCATTATCAGGAAGATAGGGAGGGATGGGTACCTCCAGGTCAGCCTCTACCCACAGGGAATCATCGGCCTTTGCCCAGATCCGGGACTCATGCGTAACCTGGAAATTGAAAATGGCGAAAAAGGGTTGACCCGGCTTTTTATTTCGCCAGTGGGCCTGGCGTGAACTCTCATCCCATGCGGTGAGCGTTTTATTAAACTGGTAGTCCTCCTTGGGATTGTTTGAGCAATAGTATCCGGCCCTCCGTAAATATTCACTGTGCATTTTAACCTCTGGTGAAGGGAGGGCTTCATAGGGAACAATGCCGGGGGGCAGGAATTTGATATTCCCGCTGGTTCTCATGTGAGTGGCTCCAATCCTGGTGGGATACATCCCGGTTGACAGTGCTGCCCTGCTGGGGGCACAAACTCCTGAAATGGAAAAAACATTGGTAAAACGGACACCTTCAGCTGCCAGCCGGCTGATATTTGGGGTGAGCACCGTTGAGTCCCCGTAGGAGGGGATGACCGGACTCAGATCTTCTGCAACCAGCCATAAAATATTGGGCTGATCGTATGAACCGCTTGTGTTTTCGTCTGTCGTTGTGGTAGCAGAGTTGCATGAATTGCAACACATCACTGTAGCCAGGATAAGGGAAGCTATGTTTAGATTTTTCATTTTTGATCAATATTGAGATTAGATTTTTCGTTCTCTGCTTCAATGCTTTGATAGAGGTTAAAGCTTTCCCCCGACAATACCTTATTTATAAAATCTACCACTGGCTGCTGCTCCTGGTAAAAGTAGGCCCCGGCAAAGGAGTGATCACCTCCAACGAAGCTTGTAAGCTGGCAGGTCCCCTCAAGCTCCTGCAAATGTTGGGCTATGGCCTGGGACCCAAAAAGCATGAGCCACCCGGGCGAATCAGGAGGACAATAGTGATGGGCTGCGACTCCATAGGGCACCAGCTGATCGGCATCGCCATGAAAAAGCATGGTGGGAATCATATTTTCGGTACTAATCAGGTTCAGATCCATGATGGCCCCGGCACCTGAAATAACACCGGCATACCTGAATGTTGTCGACAAATTGTGTTCAAAAATTTGCATCATTTCCCTGTCCCAGTGAGCTGCATGTAGTACAGTTTCAGCACCGGCACTGCTTCCTGCAATGAAAACCCGCGCAGTGTCAATATTAAACTGGTCAGAATACTTGTTCAGATAGGCAGTAGCAAGCCATAGTTGACTTGCTGCAATTTGAATGGCTCTAACTTTTTCCGATAATACCCCATCACATCCAAAACTCTTACCTTCCATATACAGGGTATAGGTGATGGAAGCACAGGCAATACCATGCCCGGCGAGATATTGAGCCAGTTTATGACCACCGTCCCTGTCGCCATTGGAAAATCCACCTCCATGAACGTAAATGACCAGGGGACTTCCACCCTCAGGCGGAACCTCTGGTAAGCGTATGTCCAGATCCACAGTAATGGAGTCGTTGTTAAAATAGGTGTAGTTATGGAAGTCCTGAGTCGGATCCTGAAGCTGGGTCGGTGCCGGACCCTGAGCATGAGTCCGGGCCAGAAAAAAAACAAATAGCACTATAATGTTCAATACCCTTCTCATCCTTTCTTTATTTAATTTCTATTTCCGGCTCTGTTTCAATATATCCAAGCGATATAAGGAAGGCATTGGCTGCAGATAATGTAAGCTTAAAATATTCCAGGTTCCCGTAATTAAAAAAACCATGACCCTGCCCGTCATAAAGTAGCAGGTCGCATCTGCTTCCGACTTTCTCCATCACGAGCTTATAATACTGTGCGCTTTCCACGGGAATCAGTCTGTCCCGGGTCCCCAGCAAGAAGATAGTGGGAGGAGCTCCTTCCATGATATTATGCAGGGGGGAGAATGATCTGTAGGCCTCTCCGATCCGCTCATAGCCATAGCCGCCGGGTCCGTTATCCATTACTGGATTAAACAATACCAGGGCATTGGGAATGCAGCTCACAAATAGCCTGTCACTTCCTTCATTATATCGTGTAATCAAGGCGGTGGCAGCGGCCAGGTGGCCACCTGCCGATCCACCCGATGCAACAATTTTCTCCGGATCCACATTCAATTCTTCTGCATGCTCTCTCACAAAGCGCATGGCCGATTTGGCATCCTTGAGCGACTCAAATGGAGTAGTACCCTGCCTGCTTTTCACCCGGTAGTCGGCCCGAAAGCAGATCATGCCCCTTTTTGCAAGATAACGGGCATGGGGTTCAAAATGACCGATGCTACCACCGTTCCATCCACCACCGAAAAAGAACACAATGGCAGGATAATCCTTTGTGGTATCAAAATCAGGTGGATAATCGGCAAGCATATATAGAGTGGTTGTGTCCACCTGCTTATAGAGGATGGTATCCTGTGATTGAGCAACAAGCGACAAGCTGATCAGGAGGAAAAACAAGCATACATTTGACAGGCCTTGCATAGGATTAATCTCCTAATATTTCGTTTGTGATTCTCCTGCAGAACTCAGCATCCTCGGGATTATGATTCATGAGCCGTACCGTCTCCCCTTCTGCATCCTCAATCCTGTAAAGAGTGGGAAGTTTCTCAGGCAAATCTCCTGAAAGAACCCTAACAAACACCGAAGCTGTGAGCAGGCATCCCAACTCATTGGGATGACTCCCATCGTTGGTATAAAGGTCTACCGTTGGACGAAGATCCATTGCAAGCTGCCAGGCCTGGCCTACCGGGACCCTGGTAGCTCCGTTGTCTTCCGCAGCCATGATATACATTTCGTCAATCTCGGCCTGAAACTGCGGCACCTTCTCCCTGGCCCAGGTATTGAACAGATAGGTTTTGGCACCGTAAAGGCTGTTGTAGTCAGAAAACAGTTTAACATATTTCAGGGTGCTGTCGGGTGCATTGATTCCCGACATGCTGTAGTCCTGCAATACCACGATATCAAATGCTCCCTCAGCAATTATCTTTTTGGTTTCCAGCTCCCTGTTTCCGCTCCAGTGTTCCCAGAGATGAGCCCCACCAATCACAGATTTACGGGTGATCAGCTTAGTGGATGTCTCCTCAGACATAATGGATACGATGTGAGCCAGGTTATACCCATAGGTATAGCTATTGCCCACGAACAGGACTTTCAGCTCCTTTTGGGGAACCTGCTGTGCAAGCATGATCGATGGGACTAAAATAAAACTAACAATTATTGACAGGATCGTTTTCATGTTGGAGCTATGTTTCTTCATAAAAATAAATTCAATAAAGTTCTTCAAAATAGTCAATTCGGGGGTTCTTCCCCTTCGAAATATAGTTTATCAATGAAGAAATCTTTCTTCTTATCACCACCTTTTTGAATATTTTCAACCTTAAGCACACGATAGTGTTTTGCTGGAATAGTTTTTATACCCCCCGGAGTATTCCATCCCCTGAGAACTCCTTCCCAGGATTTCCCGCTTTTCTCATTCAGGTACTCTGCGCGTATGGTTGATCCGGCTGAGAAATCCACAACGACAAATCCGTAATCCATTAATGCTTTTGCCACCACTAACTCTCCTTCCCTTAGGTTAAACTGGGTGAGATCCAGTTCCGGGTTGAGCTGAATCACAGCACCTTCAGGTATTCCGCCGTCAAAATTTCCATCTGTCCATATTGCCGGGAATACATATTCCTGAAAGGCAACAAAGCGCAGTGCACCTGCCAGTTTATGTCTTATTTCTCCACTTAAAACTTCATCATACCGTATTACTCCTGCAATAATTGGCATACCGGCAGCAACACCAGGCCCGTAAATGTGAATAGACTCATCTAATTGAACATCAAACTGTTGAGGATCAAATACTCCGGGACCATCGAGTGGATATATCATACCGGTGGCAGACATCCAGCTCTGATCTTCGAGTCTCTTTACCCAGAACATATCCCATGCAATGTTGGCCTCCCGGTCGATAATAGCAACATGCATATCTTCTCCTGGTGATACCGCCATATCTTCAGGTATTGGGACACCAATGCTGTCGAATTCAGGCTCATGACCAATCCCTAATTCAATTTCTTCTACGTAGGTAAATAGCTGACTGGATGCAACTTTCTGAAATGGAACTTCTTTACTATTAACTTCGTAAATAGGTATGGTATAGCTATTTATGTTTAAGCCAATGTTTTCTCCACTTGGATCGCGATCCAGCAGACTAATCCAGTAGTCGCTCCTTGGATCAATTTCTGCATCCTCTGAAATGGCTTGATTCCAGAAACTGTCATCACTGAAAAAACGGAGGGGTTGTTCTTTTTTTTCCTGACTCGAATTACAGGACGCTGTCAGCATCAACACGCATCCTAAGAAAAGGGTTCTGTTCATAGTTCTGATTATTCTTGTATCACACTATCTCACCTGCCGTATTCATTGTTTTTATCATATTCAAATTTCAATACCCAGGCATACTTTCCGGGTCTGGCATCCGGATTTCCAAGCATCTCTACAGGGATATTTGCAGACATTCCCCATTTATCTCTTCCCACGTCTATCCATTTCAATGCTTTGTCATATCCCAGCATTGTCACTTCTGATTCCCAAATGAGATTAGTTCCTTTGCAAATGAATGTTTCACTTTTTGGCCAGTCGAATACGATGGCATATCCATAAGTGCTGTCTTTGCTCATGGTGTACCAGACAGGCTGTCCCAGTTGGGTATTGTCGCATAACACTTCATAGGGACGTGTCCCGTAGATAGCTTCCCCGTTTATCTCCAGCCATTGGCCCAGCTCTTTAAGAAGGTCGAGTTGCATCTGTGGAACTTTACCTGTTCCATCGGGATTTACCATCAGATTCAGATTCCCCCCTTTAGCAACGATTCTTACGAGCATCTGGATCAGTTCATCTGCGCTCAGGTAATTTTCAAGTGAATCTGTGTGGTTGTAACCATACGACTCGGACATGGACCGGTTCTCCTCCCAGGGGTAATCCATCTTTGCCACCACCTCATCTGTCTCGCTGGTATAAAAATCACCGTAATGTTCGCGGGTACCCATACCAAGCCGGTCATTAGCAACTACCTCTTTCCTGCCTTCTGCCCTGTTATAAAAATAGGCAACAATATCAGGCGTCCTGTAGTATTCCGCAGGTCGTTGCCATTCACCATCGAACCAGAGGATGTCAGGATCATATTTATCAATATAGTCCTTTGCCTGGGGAACAATCAGCTCATCAATAAAATTCCGTACTGGTATTTTCCCTGAAAGCTTTCTGTTGTCGCGTTCACTTATGAAGGGTCCATGGATCTCCCCCGATTGTTGTGCAATCCCTGAGTTATCCGGAGCCATATTGTCAGACCAGTATCTTATAACAAGTGAATCACTTTCACTGATTAGGGGGTATTCATATTCTTCAACAGAGAAATAAAACCCATGATAGATACCCTCTCTTTTACAGACTTCAACCAGCTCGGCCGTAAGATCGCGATGGGGGTTCATGTCAACAGCATCTCTCATGGTATATTTTGAATCCCACAGGCAAAATCCATCGTGGTGCTTGCTAAAGGGAACAAGGTACTTTGCCCCGCTCATCCTGACCATCTCGACAATTTCATCGGCATTGAAATTTTCCGCATTAAACAGAGGTATGAAATCGTCCCGCTGAAAATCTTCTCCCCAGACTTCTTTATGGTGTTCGGCATGCTCGTGGTACATGTGATTCAAGTACCAGTCAGGATATCGGGCCCGACTTCCTCCTTTCTGCCCGTATCCGGCAATGGAGTATGGACCCCAGTCGTAAAAGATACAGAGTTTGGCATCTTTATACCATTCAGGTGTGGGATGCTGGTCAATGGACTCCAGGCTACCCTGGTATGCCCCCATCAGATTCGCATCTTCCAGCTCACTCAGATCTGCTTTTGCTTTTGCAATCAGGTTTTCAGATTCCTCCTCAAACAAGACCTCAATGCTCTTTTCATAAACAAATTTATCATAAGCTGTCCCGGTGGGCTTGCAGGACTTGATAAGGAAAGGTAAGACCACCATCAAAGTAGCAGATGCAATCCAATGGGCATTGATCAATTTTCTCATACCGTCGAAATTATTTAAGCGCTTTTTAAAAGAAGATATAAATGTATTATAAAAAACATCCAGGTTCCACATGGCCCGGCGCTTTATGGAGGAATTGAGAAAATAGAAGAAGTATTTGAAAATACTTTGGCTTATCTTTAAGTATCAAAATAATCAGAGGGTCTATGAAAAGACGACAATTCATCAAAGGTGTGGGGATGAGTTCTGCAGCACTGGCCACAAGTGCTGCTTATGGTGCAGGCAATCAGGATAAAGAACACAGATTACCGGCCTGGTCCTATGGTGATATAGACTCCCTGGAAGATGTTATTTCTCAGGAAGGACTCGTGGTAATCAGGATTGCAATCGTAGATAATCCTGATATGGCAGAGTTCCGGATTTCGGAGCAGGTTCAGGTGAAGAAAGCCTCAGTCGATAGAGCACACACCTACTCTTTCGAAAAGGAGGTGATGGTTCTCTGGCTAAAGGATGCCACAGAAAAAACTTCCATTCATATCTCCGGGGCGTCCGGATTTCGCTTCAGCCTGGAAGAGCTTCTCGAAAAAGAAGAGTTATCTGCTACATTGGGAGGAATAAGCATAAAGACAAATTTCTTACTGGACCGGGAAATGGGTGAGCTTGCCCTGAAGGATTTTGGAGCCAGTGAACCTGGCAGCGATTTCAATTTTGTAGCCATGGCCGATCCCCAGGGTGGATTACCCGATGATGCGGATGGACTGAAAACCAGGATGAAAATCCACAATGCCTTTATACAGGAGAGTGTGGAGCTTACCAACCGCCTGGATTTCGATCCCCTTTTTACCATTGTGGCTGGCGATGTATGCGATGACTGGGGCTATGAAAAGGATCTGGTACAAATGAATGATTTTCTCTCAAACATCAAATCTCCCGTC
>JAOZLK010000195.1:0-2411 GCA_029934875.1 Bacteroidales bacterium
CCCGACCGGTTGAAGCCTATAATGGATGGCAATTAAACAAGGAGGTAAGGGGTGGCCACATCCGTGGAGCCAGGTGTGTGCCACTAAAGTGGGCCAATTACATCGATTGGATCGAAATCGTGAGGTCCAAAGGGATCCTTCCGGAACAGACAGTGATCGTCTACAGTTATGAGATCGAAGATGCTGAAAAAGTAGCCGGGCGCTTCTCAAAGTCAGGATATGATAAAGTTAAAATTTACACAGCTTTTGTGGATGAGTGGTGTGCCGATGAAGATTTGCCCATGGAGCAGCTTGCCCGTTACAATATGCTGGTTTACCCCGAGTGGCTGAAGACCCTGATGGATGGGGGAAGTCCCCCGGAATTCAAGGGAGGTGATTATGTGCTTTGCCACGGATACTACCGCAATCGAGGGGCCTATGATGAGGGTCATATTCCTGGTGCTGTACAGGTAGATACAAATACCCTTGAATCGCCCGAAACCTGGAATCGCAGAAGTCCCGAAGAACTGAAGGCTACTTTAGAGAGCCTGGGAATCACGAAGGACACCACCGTGATTCTTTATGGCAGGTTTTCTTTTCCCGACAACAACGATCCCTTCCCCGGTAGCAGTGCCGGTCACCTGGGATCCATCAGGGCAGCCTTTATCATGCTTTATGCGGGGGTGAAGGATGTGAGAATTCTGAACGGCGGATTGAAGTCCTGGGAAGATGCAGGCTACGATATTACCACCTGGGAGACTTTGCCACTGAATCGGGGAGACTTTGGCGCGGCTATTCCGGGACGGCCCGATCTGGCCGTAGATGTGCCCCAGGCCAAAGAGATCATCGCTTCTGACGAGGGCAACCTGGTCAGCGTGAGAAGCTGGCCCGAATACATCGGTGAGGTAAGTGGCTATAACTACATTGAGAAGAAAGGCAGGATTCCTGGTTCTGTATTTGGAAACTGTGGTACCGACGCCTACCACATGGAGAATTACCGGAACCTGGACCATACAAGCCGGGAATTCTCTGAGGTCACCGAGATATGGAAAGATGTGGGTGTTGTTCCTGAAAAGCATAATGCATTTTATTGCGGAACAGGATGGCGTGGCAGCGAAGCCTGGTTAAATGCATATTTGATGGGCTGGCCAAGGGTCTCAGTTTTTGATGGTGGTTGGTTTGAGTGGAGCAACGACCCTGATAATCCAACAGAAACAGGAATACCGGAACGGGAATATAATATTGTAGAATGAATTTTGTAAACGAAGATGTCGTTACACTGAACAGGATTTCCATTACCAATTTCCTGCAGGAAATTGGGCCTGATGAGGTGAAGGAGGAGATTATTTCGGGTCTGACTGCAAAAAAGAAGCATATCTCCAGTAAATATTTCTATAATAAGACGGGTTCTGAATTATTTGAGCAGATTACTGCCCTGGAAGAATACTATCCCACGCGGACCGAATTGAGCATTTTAAAAAGGATTGCTCCGGGTTTAATGAATGCCTATAAAGGCTTTGACATCATTGAACTGGGTTCGGGTGATAGTTCCAAGATTTCAGTACTTTTTTATGCGGCTTCAGGGGATTATCCTGAACAGATTCATTACCTGCCACTCGATATCAGTCAAACGGCCATCCTCTCTTCGGCAGAAGAGTTGGTACAGACCTTTCCTAATATCAATATTGATGGATATGCAGTTGATTTCACTTCCCAGTTTGAACTGGTCGGAAGGGATCGCCCTGCCCTGATCTGTTTTTTTGGTGGTACCATCGGGAATTTTGAATGGGATGCCTCCCTCGAACTTCTGCAAAACATAAGCCGGCAGATGAAACGGGGCGACATCCTTTTACTGGGAACTGACCTTGTAAAGTCCGAGCCCCTTTTACATGCAGCCTATAATGATGCCAGGGGGATAACCGCAGCCTTCAACAGGAACATCCTGAATACGGTGAATGAAATGATTCAATCGGACTTCCGTGAGGATGACTTTGATCATCTCGCTTTTTTTAATGAAGAGAAGTTCAGAATGGAAATGCACCTGGTGGCACGGCGTGAGCTTGAGCTTACTTCTCCCTTTCTTTCCCGGCCGCTGGTCTTTCAAAAAGGTGAAGCCATCCATACCGAAAACTCCCATAAGTACTCTGCTAAGCATATCAGGGAGATGGCCGCTGCAAGTGGTTTAGATTTGATCCACACCCATACCGACAACAGGGGCTGGTTTGCCCTTAGTGAATTCCAGTTAGCCTGACAAGCTTGCCGTTCATATCCTTTTTCACTCTTGCAAAACCGGGATCCCTTGCCAGGTTAAACCATTCATAGGGATCATACCTGTGGTCGTAAAGTTCTTCTTCACCGCTGCGGTACAGGATGTAACGGTAACGCTCCGAGCGTGCTGAAAAGTGCTGCTGGTCCACCTCACCGGGCTGGTT
>JAOZLK010000195.1:2421-7667 GCA_029934875.1 Bacteroidales bacterium
TTAATGAATTCCAGTTAGCCTGACGGCCCCATCTATGCTAGAAAATCCCACAAAAAAAAGAGCATCGGATTATCCAATGCTCTTTTTGATAAGAATATTTTTATAGTCTCTACGACAACTAGTAGTCAAACTCCCCGATTACCGGGATATTTTCCAGGAGAGTCGCGCGAATCGCACTTGCAAAATAGTTTTCCAGGTGGTAGAATTGTGCAGCAGCTTTTGATCCGGAGGATTTCTTGATTTTTTTGTAATAGGAATCAATCAGTTTATCGGAAGCCTTCCTTTGCTTAACCCACGCAGCCATGGTGGCATCAGTTTGCTCATCAGTCATTCCTTCAAATTCTTCTGAATATTTTTCCAGCAGGGTAATGCGTGTTTTACCAAGAGCTTTTCGCTCGGTTTCGTAAAGATCGTAATTGGTCCAGAATGCATCTTTGGCTTCCCCGTCCAGGTTAATAAAGGAAGAAACCATGGCTTTTTTCTCACTTCCAAAAATGGATTGAAAAAAATCGACTTCTTCTGCATTTGACTGGGATTTTGCCATTGGAGCCATCATCAATGCGGCAATAGCAATAAAAAATAATTTTTTCATGATTTGATTGGAGTTTTGATTATACAATTTTTATTACCCTATGTAGACAAATAAAGAGGGGTTTGGTTCGAAAAAGATTAAAAGATTCTCTTATTTAATTCCCAGGAGTTCAATTTTAAAAATTAGTACTGAATTGGGGGGGATAGGTCCGGTACCCTGGCTGCCGTAGCCCAATTCTGAGGGTATGTAGAGCATGTAGGTTGATCCTACAGGCATTAGCTGAACCCCTTCAGTCCAACCCGCGATTACCCTGTTCAGGGGAAAGGAGATGGGTTCACCGCGCTCGTAAGAGCTGTCAAAAACTGTCCCATCCATAAGGGATCCTTCGTAATGAACTTCAACCTCTGAGGTATCCGCTGGCATGGGGCCATCCCCTTTGACAAGAACTTCGTATTGAAGTCCTGATGCTGTGGTAGTAACACCTTCGCGAGCAGCATTTTCTTTCAGGAAATTGGCTCCTTCCTGTTCTACCAGGCTGGCCTCTTCGTTGGCTTCTTCCTGTTCTCTTTCCTGAAGAGTCATTTGAAGCTGCCTGAAAATTGCCTCTGTAACTTGCTGGCTGTACGTGGTGGTTCCTTTCATCGCCCCTGCCAGACCGGCTATAACCAGGTCAGGATCGGCCTCAAAGGGGAGTGTTTGGAAATCGTAGCCCAGTGTCAGCCCCAGGAAGTAACTGACTGAGTCAAGCTCAGTATTGAGTATGGGGTCTTTTCCGTCGCTGTCATTTTGAGCTGCCATGGCAAGGGAGGCCAGGAGTAAGGTAAGGGTCAGTACTTTTTTCATATTTTTTCTTTAAGCGAGGACGAAAATAAGCAAAGAAGTGCTTAGTTCAATAGGATCAGGCAGGTATTTCAATAATAAAGTGCACGAAACCCTCCCGGTTTTCAGCTCGGATTGAGCCCTCGTGCTCCCTGATCAGGGTGTAGGAGATGGAGAGTCCCAGCCCTGTTCCCTCACCAGGAGCCCTGGTGGTAAAGAAGGGGTCAAAAAGCTGTCGCAGATGCTCTTCTTTAATGGCCGGACCATTGTTTGAGATATCCAGAACCACATTTGAGCCTTCCAGGCTTGTGCTTATTGAGATAAGTCGTTCACCCTCTTTTATTTGATTTGTGGCGAATATGGCATTATCGATTACATTCAGGATTACCTGGTGCATTTTATCCTGGAAAACAGGGGCGGGTTCTGTAAGCTGATATTCCTTTCTGACTATGGTTTGGTCAGTCAGTTTGGATTGGAGGAAAAGCAAGGTATTGTCAATAATGTCGTGAAGATCTGACAGGTTTTTTTGTGAAGATCCCCTGTGCGAGAAAGTCATTAGTGCCTTCACAATCTCGGTGGCTCTTTCCAGCCCGTCGAAAGCCAGCTTTGTGGCCTTTATGCGTCTGCATGCCTTTTCTTCCTCCGACATGTTGCTTCCTTCCTTGTCGGTCTCCTCAATGATGCCCAGTCCGCCGGAAATAAAATTCAGGGGATTGTTGATTTCATGGGCCACACCGGCTGTGAGTGTTCCAAGGGAGGCCATTTTTTCAGATTGCACCAGGTGTTGCTGGGTGGCCTTCAACTCCTCAATCACACTCTCCAGTTCACTATTTTTATCAAGCAGGTCAAGGGATTGAGAGCGAATTTTTACATTGGCCCGTTCAAGTTCATCCTTTTGTTCCTCCAATAGAACATTCCTTTCCCTGGTTTTATAAGCCGAGCGTATCAGGAGAAAGAGGATAGTCAGAAGCAGAATGAATCCTGCTATTGCACTATAGTTGATGATCTTTCTTTGCCTGATCTGGAGGTCCTTCAGGCGGTTGTCCAGGGTAAGCCTTTCAATTTCCACCTCCTGGGACTTAAGGTCGAAAAAGATCTCCAGTTTTGCCAGTCTCTCCTTAAATGCTGCATTGTTCAGGCTGTCGTTCAGGCTCGTGTACTTTATAAAGTGTAGAAGAGCCGAATCATATTTGTTTTCAATGGAATCGATGCGATACATGTTATGATAGTACTGACTTGTCTCTGTAAGCCTGTTATAACTGTCCAGGGCGGTCTTGGCTTTTTCCGCATAGCGCCTGGCCCGTTTCAGATTTCCGTCCAGGATGTAAGCCAGGGTGATTGAGTTATAAAGATTGCTAAGATGCTTCGAGCTGTAACGCTCAATGTCATAATTCTTCTCCAGGTCATTAAAGATGCCAAGGGCATATTCGATCCGGCCCGTGTAGAGATTCACATCGCCCATATTGTAATAAGTCAGGATCACCTGTTCGCGGCTGTCAACCTGCTTTGCAAGTTCATTGGCCTCCCTGAAAAGGATAAATGCCGAATCCCTCTGTCCGGTATTGCCGTATACCGCGCCCTTCGCATTGATTCCACTGATTATCAGGATGGTGTCATTAATTGCATAGCCTATTACCGAGGCCCTTGTGTAGTATTTCAGTGCCGACTCGAACTGGTTCAGGTACCAGTAAGCATTGCCGATTAGCATCAATGCCCTTGCTTCCTTGTCCGGGATTCCCAGTTGCTCGAAAGCATCCAGGGCCTCCTCAAGGTAAGTAATCGCCTCCTCTTTCACTCCCAGGTAGTCATAGAACAGGCCTATGGAAAGCTTGGAATCTGCTATCAGGGTTTTGGAGCCAAGTATCTCGGCCTGGCGAAGTGCTTCCCTGGAAAGCTCAAGGGCTGTTTCAATATCCTTGTTGGCGATCTCTGCAGCAATTTTCAGCCTGATTTCAGCCTG
Source organism: Bacteroidales bacterium (assembly GCA_029934875.1). Taxonomy (GTDB): domain Bacteria; phylum Bacteroidota; class Bacteroidia; order Bacteroidales. The sequence goes on from JAOZLK010000195.1 coordinate 5,733, forward strand.
CATCCTGCTTACCTGGGTGGTGTCCAGCAGGGCCCACAGAGAATCGATATAGGATGCCTTCAGAGAATCGGTATCGGATCCCTTCAGGGTCGATGAAAATATCCCAAGGAAAAGGAATATATATATGATTCTGGATGGCATCAAAAACAGCTTGGATTTCTATCTATTAAAAATGCACAAAATGCACAGAATAAAAAAGGTTTGCCCATTCAAATATAGAATCATTATATATTAAGGGCGTTTAATTCGAATTACCTCTAAATCATTTTATCGGCCTGGTCGGTGTAGTCCTTATGGTCCTGGTCAATGGACCTGAGGAGATCCAGCGACCGGGCCCATAATTTTTCTCCCTCATGGACCTCATATACTTTGGGGTCCATTTTTTTTGGATTAAACATGTGCAGGTATTCATTGCTTCTTCCTTCATAATCGGGTGAGAGAGCCATGTATACAACGGGCAATGCCGCTTTGGCCGGTGATTTAAAGACAATGCGGAATATCCCCTTCAGGGTCATCCGAAGCAGCCAGGGTGCCTCCTTTAATATATTTGAGGATACTGGACCCGGGCAAATTACATTGATACTGAGCCTGGTCGACTCCCTGTTGATCCTTCTCGACAATTCGGTAGCATAGGTATTCAACACCAGCTTGAAGTAGCTGTAGTTGGATATGCCCTTTGAAACCCCATATTTAAAGTAGCTTCCGAATTCATCATAATCAATGTAGGTGGCACCCTGGTGTGAGTCGCTGGAGATGAAGATCATTTTTGAAAGGGGAGCCTCTTCTTTCAGCTCAACAACGCCCTTGCTGAGCAAGAGTTGAGAAAGGATGACATTGGACAGGTAGTTTACCAGGAACATTTCATCCTGTCCTGAAGCTGTTTGTCGTGAACCCGGCAGGGCAGTCGCAGCATTAAAAATGCAAATATCAATTTTAATCTCTCTTTTTGCCAGCAACTGGACAAACTGGTGAATGGTTTCGATCTTACTGAGATCAAGGTAGAGTATTTCCACTTTTTCCGATGCGGACTCCTTCTTCACCTGTTCCCCCGCTTCAGGGATTTTGCTTCGTCCGGCCATGATTACCCTGGCTCCGCGCTTTGCAAATTCCACAGCCAGTCCATATCCCAGTCCCGAATTTGCCCCGGTAATAAGGACCGTTTTTTCTTCGGCCCGATCTTCATCAGAAAACCTGGATTCAAGTTCCTGCTTTGCAAAAAAATCTTTTACCCCTGCAAGTGAGGCTACCACCGGATTTGTAAACCGACCTTCAGCCATGATTTTAACTATTTCATTATTTGTTTTTCAAGTTTTTCTGAGAGCTCCCACAGGCGTTTCCCATTCTTGGGATCTGTGGCTTTCTCGTCCATCTCCTTTTGTTGCATCAGGAACATGTAGTTAGCACTTGTTCCCTCAAGTGCCTTTGATGCAGCAAGGTAGATGACGGGCTCGCAGGCCTTTTTCGGCGAGCGGAAGAATATACCGAACACCAGTTTGAGCAGGGGCTGAAACAAAGCCGGGGCTTCCCGGGCAATGTTGGAATTTACTGGTCCCGGACAGAGTGCAAAAACGGAGCACTGCACTTTCCCATCCGGATTCATTCGGCGGGAAAGTTCGCTGGCCATGGTCAGAAGGAGTAATTTGTAATAGCCGTACATCGCTACCGATTGCTTGATTCCATAGGGCTCGAAGGATCCAAATTTCCCCCACTCGAAAGCAGAAGGATTTCTGTGACTTTCAGAGGCGACAAAGATAATCCTGGGAAGTTCAGGACCGGCCTGGTTTAGAATTTTCTTTTTTTCAAACTCTTTGGCAAGCAGGAACTTGGCAAAGTAGTTAACCGCGAACATCTCATCCAGGCCCTCTTTTATAGCCCTGCTTTTCTTTGCCACCATGGCTGCATTGCATACGATGATGTCCACTGTTCCAAATCTTT
>JAOZLK010000196.1:0-3350 GCA_029934875.1 Bacteroidales bacterium
GGCCGATACGGTTCAGCAAGTTGTAGAAGTCCCCGTGGAAGAGCCAGTTGAAGAGGCAATCGAGGAAAAAATTGAGGAACCGGTCGAAGAAATAGTCGTGGTGCCCCTGCTTACAGATACCATCCCGAAAGCTGTTCCCGAGGTGACGCCGGAGACAGCAGAGCCCAAAGTGTCCTTGCAGGTGGGCGTCTTCCCAAAACTGGCTGAGGCAATGAGGGCTAAAAGGAGGATAGAGTCCAAACTGAATCTGACTGTTGAAATAGTTCAGCAATGGGATTATTACAGGGTTCTGGTCAGAGGTTTCTACACAATCCAGGAAACCTACAAATACTATCCTGAAATTGTTGGCCTTGGCTATGATGAAATCCTTCTGATCGACGAATCTGATAAATAGCTAGCATTCAATTCTTGCAGTGAACAATAATTGTCTTTTTCTGTCATATGTTTTAGGTATTAGTTTATTACTAATTCTTAATCACCAATAATGAAAAATATTTATTCAGTACTTGCAGCTGCGGTACTTATCGGGCTCTTTAATTCTGAAATGAAGGCACAGGAAAAAGGTGATGGAGACCGTGTTGGTGGGATTCGTGCCGGGTACCATGCTTCTCAATTTTATGACAGTGGTAATGCCTATGGAGATCCCATGCAGTCGGTTTTTGTTGGTTTATTCAGGGATACCAAGATTATTCCCCTGCTGTACTTCGGTTCGGGCCTTGAGTACTATAAGAATGGGGTGAAAATTGACGATGCAAACAAGAGAGATCTTCATTATCTGACTATTCCTTTGAATCTTAAGTTGAAGCTTGGGCCTGTTTTTGCACTGGGAGGTTTTTCCCCCAGCTTCAAGGTTGCCGAGCGAATAACTACAGATGGCAATACGGCAAAACCGACAGATGCTCAAAAAGCTGAGTGGTTTGATATCCCATTTTTTTTAGGAGCAGGTGTAAAAGTATGGTTTGTTACTCTTGAGGCTCGCTATCTCTGGGGAATGCGTGAGGTAACTGATGGCTATAAGTCCCAGTCCTTTCAGTTGGGTGCCGGGATTTCTTTCTAGCCTGGCTGCTATTTCAATTATATTTGATATTGGATGGAAGGTATCTTATCTTGCGGCATATTAATCAATCCTTTCACCATGAGAAAATATCTGTTTCCCCTGTTCGCGATCATATTATTTATAGGAACTTCCTGTCAGACCGGAGGCAATCCTGAAAAGGAGGAAGAGGCCTTGCTGGAAGTACTTCGCAAGGAAGCCGCCGCTTTGTTAGCCGAGGATATGGAAGCTGTTTTTGCGCTTCATACCCAGGATGTCCAGGAGACCAGGTTGGAACTGGGTGTATTTGGATATAACACCTATGAGGGTTGGGATGCTATTAAAACGCTCCTGGAGGATGCAGCTCCCGGACTGAAGCATGCTAATATCGTTAATGTCAAGGAGAATGTGATCAGTAAGGTGAATGGCAACAGTGCCTGGCTGGTCTGCGACAATATCTGGAAATGGAATGATGATGGGGGTGAGCAGGAAGGATATGATAATTTACAGGTAGTTTTCTTTGAGAAGATTAAGGGCGAGTGGAAGATCTCCTTTGCTTCCTATTATAATAAGGCAGTACCTGTTCAGCAATAGTATATATGACTTTTTATGAATTAGAGGCCAGAACTCCCAAGGGAGTTGAACTTGCTATAGCAGATCTTAAGGGGAAAGCAGTATTGATTGTAAATACTGCCACAAAATGCGGGCTTGCCCCTCAGTTCCGGGGCCTGGAAGTCTTATACCAGAAATATAAGGATCGTGGACTAATTGTATTAGGATTCCCCTGCAACCAGTTCAATAAGCAGGAGCCCGAGACCAACGATAGCATGGAACAGAGTTGTGAGGTAAATTTCGGGGTCACCTTTCAACTGACTGAAAAAATTTCAGTGAATGGGAAGGAGACTCACCCCGTCTTCAGGTATCTGAAAGATCAACTTCCAGGGAGGCTGGGTAAAAAGATTAAGTGGAACTTCACCAAGTTCCTTATCACCCCTGAAGGCTTACCCTTCAAAAGATATTCCCCGACCACCAAACCTGAATTAATGGAGAAGGATATCTTAGTGATTATTCCTTCATAATCCTTACGATCCTGTCCATCTGTTCGCTGTGGAAGAGAATCAGGTAGATTCCTGTTTCCAGCCTGCTTAAATCAAGCTGGGTATTTGAGGCCCTGTCCATTTCTTCCACCAGGACTGCCTGTCCTGCAGCATTCACTACCTTAATGCTAAGCTTGGTATGCTCCTGGCCCAGTTTGATGTTCAGGAATTGTTGGGTCGGATTGGGATAAACCTCAATGCCATCCTGAATTCCATTCATCTCCAGTCCTGTATAGTCCAGGGAATAGCATTGTGATGTGGCCGAGCATTCTCCCTGGGTCACAATCACGGCATATTCACCTGAAACGCCTGGATTCAATGAGCTCCCTGTTTCTCCTTCTATTACAGACATGTCTTCGCATGAGATCCACTGGTAGCTGCCCGGGTTTTCTACAATTAATGTACCCTCGGAAACTTCAACGATGATCTCATCCACCACCTGGTGGGTAACTGTAAATGTGCATTGGCTACTGTTTCCGTTGCCATCGTCCAGGGTGTAAGTAACTGTTGTTATCCCCGGAGCAAATATCTCAGCACTGGCATCTCCTGATCCACTTCCTGTTGTTGCACCACTTAATTCGTAGGTGATCGTCGGTGTGGCACAATTATCAGATACATCAGTCAGTCCTATTGAGGCTACAGAACCATCGCAACTATTAACATCATCCGGACATGTTGCAGTTGGAGCAGTCAGATCAGAGATAAGCACATTCTGACTTACATCCATACTGTTTCCATTTCCGTCATCAAAATTCCAGATTATGACGTATGCTCCCTGATCGGAATAGCTCAGGGGATCGGATGTTATCCCGGTGATGGTACCAGCACATGCATCATTGGCAGAAGGCGCTATTGCCGTAAGGCTGCATTCTGCAGTCAGATCCTCCAGCACCGGTATCTCCGGTGCAGTGATGTCGCTGATTAGCACATTCTGGCTTACATTCACACTGTTTCCATTTCCATCATCAAAGGTCCATGTAATCACATGGCTTCCCTGCGTTGAATATGCCAGGGGATCGGATGTTGTCGCGGTAATGGTGCCTGCACATGCATCATTGGCAGAAGGCGCTATTGCCGTAAGGCTGCATTCAGCGCTCAAATCTTCCAGCACCGGTAACTCCGGTGCAGTGATGTCGCTGATTAGCACATTCTGGCTTACATCTATACTGTTTCCATTTCCATCATCAAAGGTCCATGTAATCACATGGCTTCCCTGCGTT